>CAIPEB010000439.1 GCA_903863885.1 uncultured Planctomycetaceae bacterium
CGTCAAGCATGGGGAAAAAGCAGAAAACCCAGGCAGGACGAGCACAGCGGTTAACTGGCCAAGTGTTCCCTTGGCCTAAGTCAACGTGCATTCTATCCATAATCGTCCCCTGGGAAAGGCCTGATTCACCCGTTCAATCGGACGAATCTCCTTTTCCGAGAAAGGTTGCCGGACATGACGCCGTTAATGGATAGAGGACGCTGCCGTGCCACGTTCCGCGACGGGCTGCCGAAACGGCCGCTTCTGGCGGTATAGTTCGAGTCGCTGCTGAATCTGCTGCCGGTCGCCGGGACTGCGGGCGCAATCCAGCGCGGCCTGGGCGGTGCGCACGGCGTCGTCGAACCGGCTCGCATTGGCATAGGCGGCAGCCAGTGTATCGAGATAGCGGGAATCATCCCCGTCGCCAAGTTCAACGGCTTTTTCTGCTGCCTGTACGGCCAGATCCGTCTGCCGATATCGATTGTCGGGACAGGTTGCCATGAGCCAGGCGGCCATCTGCAGCACCGCGTCGGAATTTCCGTTCAGCTTCGCGGCCTCGCGCAGGTCGACGGCCGCATCCCCCCATCGCCCCAGACGCTGATAAAGCGAGCCTCGACCGGCGCGAGCGATTGCATCGCTCGGCGCCAACTCGACGGCCCGATTGAAATCCCGCAGCGCGTCCTGGAGGCGTCCCAGCGCAACAAAGGCCTGCGCACGGCCGCCATACGGCGCCCCGTCCTGATCGTCCAGTTTCAGGGCCCGCGTGTAATCCTGCACCGCTTCCTCGTTCTGGCCCATGTCGCGATGGATCTCGCCGAGATTGAAATGGGCGTTGGCATGATCCGGCTTGACCTGCAGCACGCGGCGCAGATCGGCGATCGCTTCCGGGAACTTGCCGATCAGCGCGTAGCTCACGGCCCGGTTGTGCAACGCTTTCCACCGCTGCGGATCGTTCTCCACAGCTCGCTCGAAGTCGGCAAGCGCCTGCGATTCGAGTATTCGGGCCTGTTCTTTCTCGTTGGGATCGACCAGAGCGGCAGCTTTTTCCGCGAAAGACTCGCCACGGCGATTGTACGTCCACGAAAGCAGCTGCCGGCGATACGTCGCCATGTCACTCGACATCGGGCCGCTCGCGGCCTGCTGGCACAACTGCAGGATCTCGTTCAACTGTTCGACCGTCGAGGCGGAATCGGTGAGCGCATAGGCCCGATCGAGAGTCTGCTTCGCATCATCGGCTGAAACCGCGTGCGAGGCGAATCCCATCGCAACGACCAGACACGCCAAGCGACGCGAAACGCTGAATCGGGTCACGTGGTTCCCTCCTTAGAACGAGTTCCGAATCGGGTCGCTACCGATGCGACGAAGGCTCACCCCTGCGGCTCAGTCATGGACCAGGGATCAAGTGCATCTCGCAGGGTGTTTTCGGGCAGGACGCCTTCCTCGCGGCACAGTTCGCGGATCGTCTTTCCCGTGGCAAAAGCGGTCTTCGCCAGCGAGGCCGCCTTTTCGTATCCGATGTGCGGATTCAGGCTCGTGACCATCGACAGGCTCTTTTCGACCCCCGCCTCGCAGGTTTCCTGATTGGCCTGCATGCCCTCCGCACAGAAGTCGACAAACGCGCGCGTTGCCGAGGCCATTAGCTGGATGCTCTCCAAGGCGGCGTGCCCCATCACCGGCATCATGACGTTCAACTGGAACTGCCCGCCCGCAGCGCCGCACATCGCGATCGTCTGGTCGTTGCCGCAGACGCGGGTCGCCACCTGCATCAGGCTCTCGCACATGACGGGATTCACCTTGCCGGGCATAATCGAACTGCCGGGCTGCAGATCCGGCAGCATGATCTCGTAGAAGCCGCAGCGAGGCCCCGAACCGAGCCAGCGGATATTGTTCGCGACGTTGAACAGCGTCACAGCAATCGCACGCAACTGGCCATGGCATTCCACGAGCCCGTCGCGCTGAGCGTTGGCCTCAAAATGGTCGGCCGCCTCTGCAAACGGGACGCCCGTCTCCCCGGCCAGTGCAGCGGCGACCCGGGCGCCGAATTCCGGGTGCGTGTTGATGCCCGATCCGACTGCCGTGCCGCCGGCCGGCAGTTCCAGCACCGCTTCGATCGCTTTTTCTGCCCGCTTGACCGACAACTCCAACTGGCGCGCAAACCCGCCGAACTCCTGTCCAAGTCGCAACGGCGTCGCGTCGGCCAGGTGCGTGCGGCCGATCTTGATGATCCGGTCCCAGTCCTTGGCCTTCTGCCCCAGCACCTGGGCAAACCGCTGCAGCGCCGGCAGCAACTCGGCCTTGATGTGCAGCGCAACCGCCACATGGATCGCCGTCGGGAAGATGTCGTTCGTACTCTGCCCCATGTTCACGTGATCGTTCGGGTGCACCGGTTTGTCGGCCGCGAATCGATCGCCGCCCAGCAACTCGATGGCCCGGTTGGCGATGACTTCGTTCGCATTCATATTGCTGGAGGTGCCCGACCCGGTCTGGAATACGTCGATGGGGAATTCTCCGTCGAGCTTGCCCTCGGCCACTTCGCGACAAGCCTGCAGCAAAACGCCGACCTGCCGATCGTCGAGACGGCGTTTGCCTGTCCCGGTCAATTTCCCCAGATCGCGGTTGGCCGTCGCGCAGGCCAGCTTGACGAGTCCCAGCGCATGAATCAGGGCCGGCGGAAGCGTCCAGCCCGAAATCGGAAAATTCTCCACGGCACGTTGCGTCTGGGCCCCGTAGTAAGCCGCCGACGGAACCTGCACCTCGCCCATGGAATCCCGCTCAATTCGAAACTCGTTCATCGCCTCTCTCCAGCTCCCCGACTTGTTCTAACGTTTGCGTCATTTGTCTTTTGCGAAGGCTGCTGCAGCATCGGCTGGAGTTCTTCCACGAAATCCCGCACGTCCTTGAATTCCCGATACACGCTCGCAAACCGCACGAACGCCACTTCATCCAGCTTTCCCAGATGCGCCATGACCAATTCGCCGAGGTACCGGCTGTCAACTTCCGACTCGAAGGTCCCGTACGTTTCGCTTTCCACCGCCGAGACGATCGAATCGATCTGCTCGTCGCTGATGGGCCGCTTCCAGCACGCCTTGGCCAGACCGTCCCGGATCTTCTGCCGGCTGAAGGGTTCCCGTTCGCCCCCCTTCTTAACGACCTTGATCGCCATTTCCTCGAGACGCTCGTAGGTCGTGTATCGGCGTTTGCAGTGCAGACATTGGCGGCGGCGACGAATGGCGAACCCATCCTCACTGGCGCGCGAATCAATAACTCGGTCGTTGTCTAAACGACAGAAGGGACACTTCATCTACGATTACATCCCGGGCGAATTCACGCGAAGATCAGGCCTGCCTGCCGCAGACGCTCGATCGACTGGGCCATCAAGGCGTCTTCTGCGGCCTCATCGGCGGCCTCGTACGTCACGGAAAATCGGAGGAAAGACCCGGCATCGTCCCAGGGCACTGTGACGATCGAGTACTGTGTGATCAGAAACTGACTGGCTTCCTCGGCGTTCGCGAAGCGCACTCCTCCGGCCGCACCGGTCGGCGCCGCCGTGTAGAGGAAGTAAGTGCCGCCGGGCATCTCGCACTTGAAGCCGCATTGCTTCAGCATCGCAACGAGCTTGGTGAGCCGCCGCCGGTACTTTTCACGAATGCGTTGCGGAATCGTATCGTCGTCAAGCGCCGTCGCGGCCGCTTTCTGGATCGCCATGAACTGCCCCGAGTCGCAGTTATCCTTCACGTCGGCAAAGGCCTGGACGATGCGTTCATTCCCGCAGACCCAGCCCAGCCGCCAGCCGATCATGTCGAATCCCTTGGACATCGAGTGGATTTCGACACCCACTTCCCGCGCGCCGGGCACGCTGAGGAAACTGGTCGGCGGTCCCTCGTACGTCAGCATCCCGTGTGCCGCGTCCTGTACGACAACAAACTGATGCCGCCTGGCAAACTCAATTACCTGCTCGTAGAAAGACTTCGGCGCCACTCGACCGGTGGGACTGTTCGGATAGTTGATCACGAGCAGCTTTACCCGCCGGAGCACGTCGGCCGGGATCGAAGCCAGATCGGGCAGGAATCCGTTTTCCGCAAGCAGCGGCAGGCGGTGCACGCTGCCGCCGTAATAACGCGTGTGCGTCCCGGCCACCGGGTATCCGGGAACCGTCATCAGCGTAACGTCGCCCGGGTTGATGAAGCAGGCCGGAATCATGGCCAGCGCCGTCTTTGAGCCGATGCAGTGATTCACTTCGCGCACCGGATCCAAGTCGACGCCGAAGTTCCGCTGCATGAAACGGGCCACGGCTTCCTTATATTCAGCAATTCCGTTGTCCGCGTAACCGCGGTTTTCGGTCTTGTCGATCTCCTCGGCCATGCGAGCTCGAACCGACGCCGGCGCCGCCGAGTCGTTCTCGCCGATGCCGAAATCGAGCAGACTGCGTTCCGGATGATCCGCCTTGGCTTTCCGCTTGGCCCGCTTGATCTTCTCGAACTTGTAGATCTCGGTGCCCTTGCCGTAATTGGCCCCGCCAATCCGCTCGGCGAACTTCGTCTGAAAATACGGATCACTCATGCTTCGTCCTTTGTCAGGCTTTGGGAACGAAATCAGGCTACCGGAGCCCTCCACCGGCGAAAAGGGGATAACCGACAAATCGGATGGCCGAACGAACATAGCGGCGCCCGCGAACGGAGCTTTGACAACTTCGGCACATCGGCGACGATCTTGCGTTCGGTGAGTCACATATCGGTCCGGCGCAATCCGTTTCTCCGGCGAACCGGAATCGAGCCGTCATCGTCGCGTCCAGCATGATTCGGGCGGATATGAGGCGCCGGGGGTGCCGGTTCGGGTCCGTCGATATCGCCGAGATAGATGCGGCGCACCTCGGGATGACGCTTGATCTCGTCGGGATGACCGCTGCAAAGGACCGTTCCCTTGCTGATCACATAGCAGCGATCGGTAACCTGGAGAATTTCCCGCGCCGCATGGTCGGTGATCAAGATCGAGATCCCGTCTTCGCGGAGTTTTCGAATGATCATCTGGATGTTCTGCACGGTGATCGGATCGATACCGGCAAACGGTTCATCCAGCATGATGATCTGGGGATCGGAAACCAGGCAGCGGGCGATTTCCAGTCGCCGCCGTTCACCACCGGACAGCTTGGATGCTCTGGACCTCCGCAGGTGCGTAATCTCGAACTGCTCGAGCAGATCGTTGCAGCGCTGCTTCCGGTCGCGTCGGCCCATGCCCAGCAGTTCCATGACGGCCAGCAGATTCTGCTCCACCGACAACTTCCGGAAAACGCTGGATTCCTGGGCAAGATAACCCATGTGCCCGTCGCGACACCGTTGATACATGGGCCATCGGGTCACGTCCTTGCCGCCGAGAAACACCCGCCCTTCATTCGGCTCCAACAGACCGCACATCATTCGGAAACAGGTCGTCTTGCCGGCACCGTTGGGACCGAGCAGTCCGATGATCTCCTGCTCACCCACTTCGAGATCCACCCCGGTAACCACCCGTCGACGACCAAACGTCTTGACGAGACCTTGGGCTTCCAGAAGTGCCATCTGACTATCCTCCTTGACGATCACGGACACGAAAGTCCGCCGCGCGGCACTCGAACCTCCACCGTCTCAGTGAATCAGCCCCATGCGGGCGAAATTCGGAATCAGCGGAATATCAAACGGACCTCGCCAGGCATGCGGCCAGTAGATCAGCAGCGCCTTGCCGATCAACAGTTCCCTGGCCACGTACGGCGGCGGATCGCGAAAACCGATCAACGGATTCCCCCCCGCCCAAAGACGTGCGTCCTTGCTTTGCGGGCTGTTGTCCCCCATCGGAAAGAACTGGTCCTTCTGCAGATCGAATTTCACGGACCTGCGAGACTTGAACAGGCTCGTCCTGCCCCAGTCCTTCGGATTGGCCAGAATCTGCTGGATCGAGTACGGACTCATGACGACCGAGTACTCGTTGACCTGCGTCGGAGAAACGGCAACGTAATAGACATCGCGAAGAACCTGCAGACGATTGACCTGCAACTCGGCCTTGCGCGCGCCGACGCCGACCGGCGCCAGGTCCGCCGGATCGCTTTCGCTCCAGCGCGGCACGACATCGCGCGGCGCATCGTAGGTCGTCGGCCCCTGGAACGAAATCAGCCTGCCTCCCACCCAGAGCAGAATCTGGTCGTCCACGTTTGCAAAACGCAGCTTATAGGATCCCGGCTGGTGAATTGGCGTCTGTCCGGTCGGAGAAGACGTGCTGTTCCCCTGGCCATCCGAGAACGCATCGGGTTTGCCCTGAATTGAAAGCGTGGCGATACCGGTCGCCAGGTCGATACGGCAATAGAAATGGGTGCCGCCCTCGACCAGATCGAGCAGCATTTCTCCCTCGGCACGCTTCACATCGACATCGCACTCCACCGCAAGATCACCGACCCAGTGCTGGCCGATCGGATCGGCATACGGTGTGTCATTGTCGTTGTACTCGTAATAGTCGGTGATCAGTTGCCCTTGGTAATGATCGAGCCGATCGGGACGCTCGCCATTGATGATGGTCGGCCAATCCTCTGACCACGGGATCAGGTGCCTGTACCGCAGCCATGCGTCCCCGGTCGTCGGAGACATGGACCACGACTGCGATTCCTTGACAGCCTTCCAGCCATCTGCCGATTGCCACCGAGAGGGCCAATTAACGGCCTGCAGGTCGCGACTCACGTAGTTCGTGTCGTGCACGAGTTGCAGCATCGCCTTGACCTTGTCCGGTGGCTTGCGCTCGATCTTTCGTGTTTCCGGGTTGTCGGAATTCCCGACCGGTTGCGTGAAGATGTCGCCGTGGCGAATCGTGATCGACTCGCCGGGCAACCCGACCAGCCGCTTGATGTAGTTCTGCTTCGCATTGCCGGGATACTTGAAAACGATGACATCCCATCGTTTGGGGTCGCCCAGCACATAGGAAAACTTGCTCACAAGAATACGATCGCCGTTGAAGGACCTCTGGTTGGCGTCGGACTTCTTCTGCAACTGCATCGTGAAATGGCACATCGGACAGGTGGTCTGCTCCACCTGATGTTTTTGCAGGCTGTCCGGATTTTCCCCGCTGGCCCCTGTCCGATACTGGTATCCGCACTGCGAACACCGCACATCCATGTGACGCCCCTGCAGCGTGGGTGCCATCGATCCGGTCGGAATCACAAACGCTTCCGCAATGAACGCGCGGAATAGAAACGCGAGAATCACCGCGACAACAATCGATTCCACCGTCTCGCGAGCCGCCTGCGGGTTCTTGGCCTCGGCCGACGGCAACACGGGCAGCGATCGCGGCGTCGGCAACGCGGACGACGTCTGTGGACCCAAATCTTTGCTCTTGGTCTGCATGCTGCTTTCTCGCATGAGGCGCACCCCTCCGGCTACAGCCACCCCTACCGGGGCACTCCATTCATCGTGCTGATCAAAACAACGTCCCGACAGGAGCGCTGTTCGCTGGAGGAGGTGAGAATATAGCGAAAATTCTCAAACGCTGGTACTTTGAAAACACGCCGTCGTCCACGCTTGCGTCCTTTGAACGGCCGCCTGCGTCATCCATTTCAGAACGCGAGTCAGCGATCCGTGCCCCACGGCGCACGCAAGACCCTACCCAGAAATACCTTACGACCGGAAGCCAACCCAGGAAACTGGCGACTATCCTGCGATACGGCCGTGTTGTCGCCCAGCACAAACCAACCTTCCAGCGGCGTATCGACTGCGACCGAACCGGCTGACAATCCATCCAGGTAGTAGATATCGCGAAATACTCGCAGCTCGGTCAACTGCAACGCCCCCCCCGCCGCAGATAGCCCAATGGGCTGCTGGATAAAATTGCCGGCATCCGTCGCGTGCCCGGCTGCTTCGCCCCAGTTCACGGTATTCGCGTAGCGGGCTGCAACAAGTGTCCGCCGATCTAAAGCCAGTACCGCCTGTTTGTCGAACACGCCAAATTCAAATTGGCACCAGGTTGCCGCAGGAATTCTCGCCCTGACCTCGGCCAGCAAACTTCCGCCCCGCATCAACGTCAACTTCTTCCGAACGACGTCCACGCCAAATGACACATACTCTCGCCCGTCGTGAATGCGTGCCTGCAGCGACGACGAGGAACTCAACCGGACACGGCACGCCAGCAGCAGATCGCCGACATTGTTGAGTTGGCGTGACTCGGCCTGATTGTAGGCGACGTTGTCGCTGACTGGCGCCTCGTCCGTCCTTGGCCAAGGGCTTTGATAGCACCGCCAGTGATGGTACGTCAGCCAGTCTTCCGAGGTTCTCTCGCGGTCCGAAGTACTTGGTGCATTCCAGCGAAAACCTCGCTCCTGGGATTGCCAGCCGGATTGGGCGCCCTGCGGTCGCCAACGGGCAGGCAGCAAATGATCACGCGTGGGGCGAAAAGTGTCGTCGTGGACCAACGTCGCCATACTCCGAAACTCGGATAGCGACTTGCGGGATATGCCGCCGTCGATAAAAACGTCGCCCGCACGAATCGCGATGCGCTCTCCCGGAAGCCCCACGACGCGCTTCACAGCCAGTCCGTCCTGCTCGCGGCGTAAAGCGGCCAAGTCCCAGCGGCGCGGACCGCGTCCAACAAATGCGAACCGGTCGACGATAACCCGCTCTCCGCGAGACGTCTCAGCGGGCCGGTTGCCGCGATGGCCGCAATTCGGGCAGATGACCTGTCGCGTCGAGGACAAGGCGGTGCCGCACCGGAACGGAAAGCCGCAATCGCCGCAGGTGACATCGAAATGCTCGCCCGCGAGCGTTTCGGCCATCGAAGCCCCGGAGATACGCACGGGGAACATCAGCCCCTGCAGACACGCGATTCGGAGGACGGCCAACGCCCCAATGACGGCAGCAACAGCCAGACGTCTTCTCGTCATGGTGCAAACACGTTGGCGACGTGTCCTATTTGTTGCCCTCGCCCGTATCGAGCACAGCAAGAAACGCCTTCTGGGGAATGTCGACCGAGCCGATCGACTTCATGCGTTTCTTTCCCTCGCGTTGCTTTGCCCACAATTTGCGTTTGCGGGTGATGTCGCCGCCGTAACATTTGGCGGTGACGTTCTTCCGCATGGCCGGGACGGTCTCTCGCGCGATGATGCGTGCGCCGATGGCCGCCTGGACCGCGATCTCGAACATGTGGCGTTCGATTTCGCCCTTCAGTTTCTTCACCACCGCCCGACCGCGGCGATCTGCATCGATGCGGTGGCAGATGAAGCTCAGCGCATCGACCCGCTTGCCGTTGACGAGAATATCCAACCGCACCAGGTCTGCCGGTTCGTAGCCGATCAACTCGTAGTTCATCGTCCCGTAACCGCGGGTGACGCTCTTGAGCTTGTCGTGCAGATCGTAGATGACTTCGGCCAGCGGCAGATCGTACACGAGCATAGCCCGCGTGGGAGACAGATACTCGGTGCGGACCTGTATCCCGCGGCGGTCCTGGCAGAGCGTCATCACCCCGCCGATGTATTCCGTGGGCTGCAGCAGATTGACCCGGACGACCGGCTGCCGGAACTCCTCGATGTCCCCGGAGTCCGGCACTTCCTGAGGCCTGTGGATGTGCAGCATCTCCCCCTTTTTCGTCAGGATCTCGTACGTGACGTTGGGAGCGGTCTGCACCAGATCGACATCGGATTCCTGCTCGAGCCGCTGCTGGATGATCTCCATGTGGAGCAGTCCGAGGAACCCGCAGCGAAACCCGAAGCCGAGCGCTTCGCTGGACTCCGGCGTAAACTCGAAACTCGGATCATTGATCGAGAGCTTCGTCAGCGCGTCGCGCAGGACGGAGAACTCCTGGCCGTCCGAAGGATAAAGACCGCAGTAGACCATCCGCTGCGGCGGCTTATAGCCGGGCAGCGGCGGAGCCGCCTGATCCCCGGGAACGCTCACGGTGTCGCCGATGTGCACGTTTTCCAGCGACTTGATGTTGCAGATCAGGTAACCGACCTGACCGACCGTCAATTCCTGGCACGCCCGGCGGTGCGGCGCGAACTGGCCCAGCTCGAGAACTTCGTAGGTCGTCGCGCCGCGCAGCAACCGGATCTTCTGCCCTTTGCGCACGGTGCCGTTCATGATTCGCACATAAGTGACCGCGCCGCGATAGTCGTCGTAGTGGGCGTCGAAGACCATCGCCTGCAGCGGAGCGTCCGGATCGCCCTGCGGCGGCGGAATGCGATCGATCAGCGCGTCGAGCAGTGCCGGAACGCCAACGCCGGTCTTGGCGCTCACGCGCAGCACCTGCTCCGCTTCCAGCGCGAGCGTATGCTCGATCTCCTGTGTGACGTCGTCAATGCGTGCCTGGATCAGGTCGATCTTGTTCAGCACCGGAACGATCGCCAGTTCGTGCTCCATCGCGGCCAGCGCGTTGGCAACCGTCTGCGCCTCGACTCCCTGGCATGCGTCCACCAGAAGCATCGCGCCTTCGCAGCAGGCCAGCGATCGGGAGACTTCGTAGTGGAAGTCCACGTGCCCGGGCGTGTCGATCAGGTTCAGCTCGTACAGGTTGCCGTTCCGCTCGTGGTACAGCACGACGGCCCGCGCCTTGATCGTAATGCCCCGCGCCCGCTCCAGTTCCATGTCGTCCAGAAACTGGGCTTTCATTTCACGCTGGCTCACAGCCCCGGTGTGCTCGAGCAACCGATCTGCAAGCGTGCTCTTGCCGTGATCGACGTGTGCGATGATGCAGAAATTGCGAATCAGGCTGGAATCAACGCTGGGCATGGAGTGTTTGGCAGGACTGGCCCGCCCTGAAAAAAGGGATTGGGAGACTGTCAACCTGCGCCGATGGGCAAGTACATCACGGGAAATTCAACGCAGGAAGTTCATCGCGGGGAGTTCAGGACCGAACCGGGCGTGACGCGGTGGCAGGCTTTTCGTGCAAGGCCCGCGGCACCGATATACCCGGCGTCGCCGCCTAGCGTGGCAAAGTCAATTGTGGTGCTGTCCGCGACAACATGATAGGCCATGCGGTGAAATTCGCTTCGCACAGTTTCCAGGAAACGCCGGCCCGTCGCCGTGCCGTGCCCGCCGAAATTCATTGCGCCGCCCAGGATCACCGTTCCCGGATCGACGGCGTGGACCACCGTGACGATGCCCACGGCCAGAAAGCGTGCCGTATCCAGCACGATCTCCATCGCCAGCGAGTCGCCGCGTTCTGCTTCTTCGGCCAACAGCAGCGGAGTCAATTCTTCAGCCGCGTCCAGACGCGCCGACAGCGAACTGGTTCGACCCGCAGCCAGAAGTTCCTGTGTCCGCGCCACGACCGCCGGGGCGCTGGCATAGGCCTCCAATTGGCCCTGGCCGCCTCCCCAAACGCAATAGCGAGCATCGTCCCGCATATCGATGATCATGTGCCCCAACTCCGAACCGAAGCTGTGCACGCCGTCAATCGAAACCCCGTCGAGAATAATGCCGCCGCCGACGCCCGTCCCCAAGGTGAACATCACGAGACTCTGAGCTCCGCGTCCCGCGCCGGCCCAGAACTCTCCAAACGCGGCCGCATTCGCGTCGTTGGCGAAAGCAACCGGCTTGTTACAGAGATCACTCAAGCGGTCTCGCAGCGGAAAATACCGCCAGTGCGGCATGTTCGGCGGTTCCAGAATCAGACCCTTGGGAATGTCCATCGAACCGGGCGAACCAAGCCCCACCCCCATCACCTCGCTCAGCGACGCGCCGGCGCCAGACAGCAATTCGCGAATCGCATGGGCGAAACGCTGCACCGCATCCTCAGGACCGCGTTCCTCCTCGGTGGGCACAGAATTGAATGCAACCGTCCGCCCCGCGTCGTCGACCAGACCAATCTTCGTGTTCGTGCCCCCAACATCCACGCCCACAAACAGCGGACGCCGGGCTTCTGGTAAAGCAATTCGTTGTGCTGCATTCGACATGCTGGTCACTGACACCCTGCGATCAAACGAAACGGCAACTCGGCCAACCTCCGACGACACCGCCGCGACGAGTATATTGATTCCCCGAAAGATGGGCAATTGCGTCTGCCGCAGTTCGCCCTCTCACGCCCCGCGTGCTCCGGCGGCAATTGCCGATCGTCCTCGCGATCGGGATGCCCGATGCCAGTTGTCGGTAGCGGAAGTAGCCGGATCGACGTTCGCCTTCCTCCAGACTCCCGACTCTGCCCCTAGCCTGACTCCGCGCCGCACAGCACCTGGCATAGATCACGAAGCACACGCGTGGCGGACTCGTGCTGCCGAATCGCTCGCGACGAAGATGCCAGACGGTGGGTTCGCGACTGAACGACAACGATGTTTCCGCCGTCAAATCGACGTGCAACCGAAGTGAAGACGACCCCATCCAGACCATCCGGCGATCCAGGCCCCAAGTGGCCCGTCACCGACGCCCCCCAATGAGCTTCAGGGGTCATTGCAAGCACCTTCACAGCCATTTGCCGTGTGACGGGCTCGCTGACGGCCCCGAACTCCGACAGCAAGTTTTCGTCCACCCCCAGCCAATCCGACTTGGTCCGGTTGCGATAGGTTACCGCCGAGCCACAAAGAAATTCGGAAATTCCCGGGACACGGGCCATGGCCGCCGACACACAACCGCCAGTGCAACTCTCGGCAAACACAACCCGGTGGTTCAGCTTGATCAGATGTGCCGCCAATTCACCAGCAACGGCATCCAGCGATTCGGTCGACACGCTTTGATTTCCCCCCGCAAATCTTGGTTCCCGCCGCAAATAAACCGCACTGCGGCGCAACGGTCGGTCGTTCAACTCAGCGGTCGGATAGCCACCGGACTCATCGCGGACTACAATTCGGCCCGAACACTACGGGCTAAGGCAACCGATACCGGACATGACGACGAGCGGCCTCAAACACACTGGCGAAACGATCTGGCATTCTAGCCTCTGGGGGCCGATCTGCGGAATCATTGCCGCGATCGGCTACACCGTCTGCAATTGCTGCCTGCGTGCGGCCTCGAACTGTGATCCGGTCTGGGTCTCCTGTATCAAGGCGGTTCCCACGACTGTTCTGGCGGGAGTGCCGATCGTTATCGGATGGTCCATGGGCCGTCAGACGCTGCCGAACTGGAAGGTGACAAAGACATTGATTCTGGCCGCGCTGCTCGGCCAACTGGGTGGAAATGTTCTGTTCCAGTATTCGCTCGGCATCATAGGCATCGGCCTGGCAGTGCCCCTTTGCATGGGAATGATCATTATCGCCAGCGCGGTGCTCGCGCGCATGTACCTCCACGAACCGGTGAGTCTCAGTGCCTTGATCTCGATGCTCACGCTGGTTGCGGCGATCTGGACCCTCTCGTTGGGAGCAGGCGACGCATACCGGTCCGTGGTGAACGAAGCGCCCCGCGGATGGATGCTCAGTCTGGGTCTGGCGGCGGCCTGCTTTTCAGGATTCGCCTACGCGGTTCTGGGAGTTGCGATCCGGTTCGGCGTCACCGGAAACTCGTCCGTTACCGCCACGACTTTCATTGTGTGTTTCGTCGGAGTCGTGTCGCTTGGCGTCGTCAGCCTGATGCGCCTCGGCGTTGCGGGAATGCTGAGCACTACGCCGCACGACTGGACGGTGATGATCTGGGCCGGGCTCTTCAATTTCCTTGCCTTCCTGGCGTTGGCCCGAGCCCTGCAGGTAGCCACTGTGGTGTACGTCAACGCCGTGAACGCCTCGCAAGTCGCGATGGCCGCCATTGCGGGAGTGGTCTTTTTCAAAGAATCGCTGACCGGTGCCCTCGTGGCTGGAGTGGTCCTCACCGTGGCCGGCGTTCTGCTGACGCCCCGGGAACGCAACTCGGACGCCGATTCGTCTCAGCGTCCCCAGGTTCCGGCCAGCGAATGCGCGGTGCGAAACGACCGGAATTGATCCTCCAACCGGACGAGATCCGCCGCGATCCAACGCTCGAACTCACCAAGTTCGGCCGCGGACGCCGATCCACCGCAGGCGTCCGTTTCGCAGGAGGGTGGCGAGTAGTTCTTGATTGACAGTTCGCTGCTTTCGATTCGGGTTCGCATTGTTAAGTCCCCCGCCTTCCGAACGATGGCTTGCCGCACTGACTCGACAGAAGATATTTAGCATTTTTCGTACCGCAGCAGTCATTTCGCGCAGAAAAACCATAACTGATTAATAGAACATAACTTAGGACAAACGCGACGAACTGCGAACCCTGAAACGATGTCGCATTATCGTGCAATTCGTGCCGTGTTAGTTACCTTTTGACAACATGGAGCGGGCAAGTCGAAAGCGGTAAGCTGAGCCCTGGAGGCCGACGGATCTCAGTCAGCAGTCGTCGATCTCGTTTCTTCGAATCCCGCATCTGGCTTCCGGGGCTTCTGCCGATCGACCGCGACGGCCAGACACCCAATACCCCCTAATCCTTTGCCTACGGCCGTTGCTCCAGAATCTGGGTGAAAAAAGCGGAAAAAAAACTCACTGCACAAAATATTGATTTACCCCGCACGAATCCCTCCTGGATACCGCTGGCCGTAAGGCGTATCCGGACGTCGCCAATAACCAGACGCGCCATTCGCAAACACGCTTTGAGGGAGGGTCGAAGACATGTTCAAGAAGACGTTGGTACTCGGAGGGGTGGTAGCCCTGCTGCTCGGTTGGTTTGGACGGAGCCACGTCATGACCACCGTCGGCATGGTGAAGGAATCGGTAAAGGACAGCGTGCCCGTGGGATTCGAGATCAAGCGAGCCCGCCAGATGATCAAGGACCTGCAGCCCGAGATCGAGCGGAACATGCACGTGATTGCCCGCGAAGAGACGGAAGTCGCCAAACTGGAGCGCCAGCTGACTTCGCTCGAAGGCACGCTCGCGAAGGACCGGGACGACATTCTTCGCCTGAAGAAAGATCTCGACAAAGGCTCGGAGACGTTTGTATACGCGGGCCGTTCGTACACGGCCAAACAGGTGAGCCTGGACCTGCAGAACCGGTTCGATCAGTTCAAGACGCAGGAAGCAACCACCGGTTCGCTGAAGAAGATCCTCGACGCACGCCAGAAAGGACTGCAGGCAGCGCGGGAAAAACTGGAAGGCATGCTGGCCGCCAAGCGGCAGTTGGAGGTTGACGTCGAGAGCCTGGAGGCCCGCGTGAAGATGGTGGAAGTTGCCGAGACGACAAGCAATTTCAACTTTGACGACAGCCAACTCTCCCGCACCAAGGAGCTGGTGCAGGAAATCGGCGATCGCATTGAAGTGGCCGAGCGGCTGGTCAACGCGGACACCAAACTGCACGACCGGATTCCGCTGGACAAGCCGGCCGGCGTTGACCGCGACATCAAAGGCGAGGTCGCCAACTACTTCAGCCAGGAACCGTCCAACACCGAAGCCCTGGCTGATTCGCAGAAGTAGTCCGGAAGTTGTGGTTCAAGCACAGCAGCAGGGCCTGCGGATTCAGGCTCTGCTCTTTCCCC
Source organism: uncultured Planctomycetaceae bacterium (assembly GCA_903863885.1). Classification (GTDB taxonomy): domain Bacteria; phylum Planctomycetota; class Planctomycetia; order Pirellulales; family Pirellulaceae; genus CAIPEB01. Next base: position 15,376 of record CAIPEB010000439.1, read on the forward strand.
CGGCATCCTCGCCACCAAATCAACTCGCGAGGCGGCCGGGGGACCGTGAGAATGGCGCAGGAGGTCTCACACGGGACCTCCTGTAACTCTATCCGCAAGAACTTCGGTCATCCCATGTTTCAAAGCTGGCGATTAAAACTGCGGGAAGCGGAAGAAGCCGTCAGTTCCGGGCGTCTCGATGAAGCCAGGCGAGTGATGGTTGATGGCCGGTTGACCGAGTTTCTGCCGGGCAAACGGCTATCGGATCGGTTGGCCGCGAAACTGGCGGAGCGTGCCTGCGAGCACGCCGACCACGGCGACTGGGACTCGGCTCTCAAGGATCTGGCGGCGGGCGAATCCGTCGGCGGGGACGCCGGCGGTTTTCGCGAGCCGCGCCAGTCCCTTTCGCAAAAGGCGATTGCACACATCGAACAGCGCATCGGCAGCGGAGACGTCGGCGGCGCACTCGGCCTGCTGGAGAAATTCGAGAAACACAAGCTGGCGGGAACTGCGGGACAGTCGCTGCGCGAGGTCGCCCGCCGACTGGAATCGGCGAAGAATCTGTCCCGACGAGGTCGATTCCCTGACGCATGCGATCAACTTGCGGCCGCGATGGCGATCCGCTCGGACCTCTCCGCGCTCCGCCGGCAGCACGATGACTGCAAGGCGAAAGGCGAGCAACTGCGAGTTCTCGCCGAAAAACTGCATAAGGCCCTTGGCGAAAATCAATGGGACCAGTGTGCTACGTTGGCCGATCAACTGCTGGCCCTGGCCCCCGAGTACCAGGTTGCCCAGGAGGCCAAACGGCGGGCATGGGCGGAAGTCGGAGCCAATCTGGAGAAGTCCAGGCCGAATTCAATGACTGCGGGCTGGTCGCCCGCAAGCGGAACATCCGGCGAAGGCGACTCGGTCCAAACGCCCGCCCGTCGCCGGCTCCTGCTCTGGATCGACGGGGTCGGCGGTTATCTCACGTGCCTTTCCGACGAGGTGATCATCGGCCAGGCGACACCGGGTACTGGCGTGGACATTCCGATCCTCGCGGACATCTCGCGCCGCCATCTTCGAGTCCGACGCGAAAGCGGCTCTTATGTCGTAGAGCCCCTGCATGCGGCTCGCCTCGAAGGCCGGTCCATTCAGAGCGTGACCCCGCTGTCCGACGGCGACGAGATCGAACTGGGCAGCGGAGTCCGCCTGCGATTTCGACAGCCCCACGCGCTGAGCGGCACGGCGCGTCTGGAAATCATCAGCCGCCACCGCACCCAGCCTTACGCGGACGCGATTCTGCTGATGGCCGAATCATGCGTCCTGGGACCGAAGTGGCAGAACCACGTGGTGTGCCGCGACTGGGCCGGGGACGTCGTGCTCTACCGGCAGGACGACGCACTCTACTGCCGCGCAGCGGATGCGATCGAAGTTGACGGCAAACTGTGCGACGGGCGAGGTCGATTGGAGGCGAATTCCCGAGTCGTGGGAGCCGATTTCTCCCTGAGTCTGGAGGAACTGGACAGATGCTCAAGCCAGCCGCTACGTTAGAAGAAGGCGGCCAACAAGCCACTCGGCGGCCCGCCTCCGAACAGAATGCTAAGCCCGAAGGAGCCGTAATGAGGTTCGCGTACGCGACCGGTTCGCAACCGCTCGATGGTTACACGATCAAGCGCGGCATCGGCGTGGGCGGGTTCGGCGAAGTCTATTTCGCCGTGACCGATGCCGGCAAGGAAGTCGCGCTGAAACGCATCCAGCGCAACCTGGATGTGGAACTGCGCGGCGTGCGGCAGTGCCTCAACCTCAAACACGCTCATCTCATCGCGCTGTATGACATCAAGTACGACGCCGAAGGGCAGGCGTGGGTCGTCATGGAATACGTCAGCGGCGAGAGCCTCAAGGACGTGCTTGACCGCAACCCGCACGGCATGCCTCCGCAGGAAGTGCGGCACTGGTTTGACGGTCTGGCTGCCGGCGTCACCTGCCTGCACAATCACGGCATCGTTCATCGCGATCTGAAGCCAGGCAATATCTTCATCGACGGCGACACCGTGAAGATCGGCGACTACGGGCTGTCGAAATACATCTCGTGCAGCCGCCGCAGCGGTCAGACCGAGAGCGTGGGCACATTCCATTACATGGCTCCCGAAATCGGGCGGGGCGTGTACGGCAAGGAAATCGACATCTACGCCCTGGGCATCATCCTGTTCGAAATGCTGACCGGTCGAGTCCCGTTTGAAGGAGAAAGCAGCCAGGAAATCATCATGAAGCACCTGACTGCTGAACCCGACCTGTCGGGTGTTGCGGAACCCTACCGCCAGGTGATCCGGCAGGCGTTGTTCAAGGATCCCGCCAAGCGGTTCGGCAGCGTCCCCGAAATGCAGGCAGCTCTCAACGCCTCGGGTCGCTCCGCCGCCGATAAGCCGCAGCATGCCAGGCCGCCGGTTCGGGGCGCCGCGCCGGCTGCGTCTCCGTATTTCATCGGTGATTCCCTCGACACCGATGGCATGTACTTCGGTCCCGTGAAAGACGTCATTCCCGCGGAGATCGTTTCGCCCCACGAGTTCCGACCGGCGCGATCTTCGCAACCGGAACCGATAGCAACCGCGCTGGGGGACGCGTGGCAGCAGGGCCGTGGCTGGTGGCGCACAACCAAGCTGAACCCGACAGCCAAACTGGTCCTGCTGCTCGTCGCCATTTTTGCGCTGATCGCAAACTCCCACTGGCTGATCCCCGCCGCGACCGCGATTGGCTGCGTGTACCTGGTCTACTTCGGCATTCGCACGATTGCGCTGGCTGCCCAGCCCGCACCAGTCGCCGTTCCAGTTGCCGCGGTTGCGGCCAGTGCGCCCCCTCCAGCCAGAACGACCGCTCCCCGCCAGGGAGATCGCCGACGCCGATGGCAGGATGCGGCCCGCCAGGTTCTCTGGTCGAAATCCCACAGCGATCGCATGGGTGAACTCATCGGTGCATTGTTGCTCTCGGCCGGCATCAACGCAGTGCTTTGCCTGCTGATGTTGATCGCCGCCGGCAAACCACTCGACAGATCGATCGAGACTTGGACGTTCTTCTCGTGGTTTACACTCAGCTCGATCGCCGGCTCCTGGCTCGTGCTGACGGTCAGCAAGTTCTGGGAAGGCCGCGATGGCGAGGCGTTCCGGCGCCGTTTCGTGATGCTGATCGCCGGGCTCGCCCTGGGACTGTTCGCGTTCAGCCTGTCCGGGTTCCTCGACATTCGCCTGACCAACGATCTGGCGGTAAGAAGTCCGTTGAAGTCCGTCGCGCCGATGAGTTTCTACGCCCCCGATGGCTCGCTGAAGTTGCCGGCGTTCCTGGTCTACTTCGCAGCGATCATGGCCCTGCCCCGCTGGTGGCGTCAGACCGATCCGCTGCGAAACAGCCGACTCAGCCTCTGGGCAACCGCGATGTGCGCGCTTTGCGCCTGGATCTGTCACATGGTCTGGCCGTTCCCGCAACCCTGGGGCTTCCTGCTGATCGCGGCGATTTCCGTTTCCGTGCAACTGTCCTCGCCCTGGATCACCACGGCGGAACGAACCTCGCTTCGCGAACAACTTCACCAAGCATAGGTGGTCGCCATGACATCACTTCTTCTGCTTTCTGCCGCGGTAGTGGTTGCTGTCTCCGCACTGCCTCGACAACTGCCCTCCCGCTGGCCCGCCCGACTGCTGGCCAGCCTGTCCTTGGCAGCCGGCTGCCTTGGCGGCGGATTGCTCACCGACACCCTCACCGGAACATCCGCCTGCGTTGCTGCGGCTGAAACCCCGAGTGCGGAAAAAACCGTCGCCGAAAAGACTGACAATGCCAGCGCCGCGCCGGCTCCTGAAACCAAGGCTCCTGAAACCAAGGCTCCCGAAACCAAGGCTCCCGAAACCAAGGCTCCCGAGGCAAAGCCGCAGCCTGACAGCGATGGTTCGGACGCTTCAAAATCGAAGGCAAAGCCTGAATCGGGGGCGACGGCTGATTCACCAGCCAAAGAGCCAGCGTCCGACGCTTCTAAAGAACCGGTCAAGATCATTACCAACGTTCAGTACCTGGCGAAGGACCGGCCTGATTGGCTGGAAAAAAAGCCGTTCTCCGAAGGGGAGACGATGCGAGTCGCGGTGAAGGCAGGCCCTTACTATCGCATGCGACAGTGCCTGACGGATCTGGATGACGAACTGAGGTCGGCGACGGCCGAGTTCATCGCCGACGATCTGGGAAGCGCTCGCGCAGCCGGACTGATCCGCTACAACGTATCCGAGATCAAGAATCGGCTGGTCAAGGCGACTTTTGAGGAGCAACTGACCACATCGGTCGGTCCGATGAACCAGGCGCATGCCCTGCTGGTCTTCGACAATTCATTCCGGAAGGAAATCGAACAACGCTGGAAGCAGATCAAGTCCCTGTCGCGACTGCTGCAGGTGGGGATCGGGTCCGGGGTCGTCCTTCTGATGCTGGCGACGATGTTCGGATATTTCCGACTCGACACGGCCACCCGAGGATACTACACGGGGCGATTGCAGTTCATGGCGGCTGCGGCCATACTGACATTGGTGGCCGCAAGCATCATGCTGATCAAGTGGATTCCGTGGCTGTAGAGGCGTTAGCGACCGTCGAGTTGACGGAAGGATTTCGCCTCTTCGTCGCCTCGACACCGACTTGATGCCGGCCGCGACCGTGCTGGCTGCCGCGACCGCCCGACAGATGGCATTCGCCCCGATGATTCCAGTATCCGAAACCGATCGCCTGCTCATTGAGCGAATTCGCAGCGGAGACACCGCCGCCTGGGGCGACCTGATATCGCGGTACGAGGGGAGGCTGCTCGCCTTCGTCGAGAGTCGGATCGGCCGTCGCGCCGCGAGTGAGGATATCGTTCAGGAGGCGTTCATCGGCTTCCTGAACAGCCTGCCGAACTTCGACGGCAAACGGGCCCTGGAAAGCTACCTGTTCTCCATCTGCGCTTACAAGCTGACGGATCACATGCGTCGCGAGGGCCGGCGCCCCGCCATCCGCTTTTCGGACGGCAGCGATTCCGAAGGCCAGTGGGATCTGGCTTCGTCGGCGCGCCCGGCCAGCAGCATCGTCCGCAGTGGCGAACGCCGCGACATTGAAGAGCGCGCCATTGTGGAAGCAATCCGCGAACAGATCGCCCGCTGGAAAAGCCGGGGGGACTGGCTCAAGCTCAAGTGCATCGAACTGCTGATCGTGCGAGGATGGCCGAACAAGGACGTGGCCGTCGAACTTGGCATTACCGAGCAGCAGGTGGCGAATTTCAAGTTCGATTTTCTTGCACGGACCCGATCATTGATCCGCAAACAGGGTCTGTCCGAAGACGTATTCCCCGAACTGTACGACCCGTCCTAGCCGGGCGTGCAATGAAGACAACCATGCCACGCGATTTCACACTGGCCGAACTCGAAGCCTTTCTGGACGAAGCGCTTTCCGCTGAGGAAATGGCGGAAATTGAGCGCACACTGCGCCGTCATCCCGAGCTGTTGCGGCAGCTCGCCTCGATAAATTCGCGGCGGGATGCCGGAGTCCACACGCTTGGGGAGATCTGGCGGCGGCATCGCGGCAGCTGCCCCACCCGGGAACAACTCGGCAGCTATCTGCTGCGTGTCCTGGAAAAGGAAGCCGCGGACTACATCGCGTTTCATCTGGAAAAGGTCGGATGCCGCTACTGCCGGGCAAACCTCGACGACATGAAACGGCACCAGGACGAGGCAGATGAAACCGTCGTGCGCCGCCGCACCCGATACTTTCAGTCGAGCGCCGGATATCTGCGCAACGACGGCTAGCTGCGGGATGAAGAATTCTCGTTCTGAGAAGGCCCACCTCTTGCGAACGTCGTCTTCCGTTGGTCGGTTTGCCTGAACCGTCCCGCGCGTTCTATTGCCCGCTCGCTTCTGGGACGGGTGAGGCAAACCGTCCCGTGAGATCGAGCAATTCTCCCACGGGTTGTTGGAAATCAAGTCCCTGCGCAAGATCATGCCGCATGGCCACTGACTGTCACGCCGGAGCCGACCCGCCAGGATCGGATGAGATATCCCCAGAGACAGACGACCAGCGCGAGCGCCAGCAGGCTGACCAACTGCGAGATCGTCAGCGGCGTCCCCAATCGTCCGGGCTCATCATCCCGAATCATCTCGAGCAGAAAGCGAGTTATCGGATAAATGGTCATCGCAACGGCGAAAACGACTCCGTCGCGGGGGCGCAGCCGGAACAGCGAGTACAGCAGCAGACACAGCAGCGCAGCGTTGACAGCGCTGTAAAGCTGTGTCGGATGCACGGGAAGACTCCGCTTTGGCAATTCGCCGATGGTCCAGCGATAGACGGCGTTATCGGAGGTTCGCAGCACGACCTCGGGCCCGCACTCTCCCAGCAGTTGCCTGGCATCGGCCAGATCGCGGACCTGCCTGCCCGAAATGCTTGCGATCTGCGCCCCCGGTTTGAGGCCCGACCTTTCCGCCGCGCTGCCCGGTGCCACCGAAGCGACCTGCACGCCGTCGCCCGCCCTGCTCATGGAGAACCCATGAAAGCGGCCAGTGCTCAATTGATGCCAGTAGGGAGGGCTCATGTTCAACTGTTCAATTGAGGAATAGTGAGGAAAAGTAACAGCCAGATGCGCCCAATGCGACTCGGCCCCGTAGCAGCAACCGTTCAGCAGACAGCCGATTCTCCCGAACGCGAGACCGAGCGCCATGCCGGGGACGATTACGTCGGCAAGCTTCAGCCGATTCAACCGCCGAACGGTCGCAAAGGCCC
>CAIPEB010000440.1 GCA_903863885.1 uncultured Planctomycetaceae bacterium
AGACATACCCCTGGGACAATGGGCCACTGTGCAGAAATCGCAGCAGCGCGGCGCCCCGGTCGAACGGGTTGCGAGCAGCACTCACGGCCTTTCGCGCCTCGGCCTCAATCTTCTCAAGCGTCTTCAGGTAGCGCTGGCGTTCCTCCTTGCCCTGCACGTTCGAAACCAACAGCGCCGCCTCGGCAAACGACCAGGTATCGAACTTGCCGTCCTTGGCATCCGCGAAGAGCGACGCTTCGTCCGCCGAGATGGAAAGATCCAGGGACGAGATTCCCTTGAGACGCTCGAGCACCTCCAGAGCCCTGGCAGGCGCTTCCTTGAAGGCGTATCGCGTAGCCGGAGGACCAGGTTGTCCGATCAACTCCACCTCGCTGACGGCAACGTGCTTCGACTTCGGTGCCGGCGTAAAACGCAGCATCACCCAGCGGGCGCCGATCGCGTTGAAGCGAAACTCCTGAGGCTTAGTGGTCGGACCCAGCGGATCGCTGCGCACGGTTTGAAAACCGGCGTGAGGCGACAGGGTCGAAACAAGCAGTTCCACCCGGACCGGAGCGGAGGCAGCGGCGTCATTCCGGGGAAGCGTCACAACCAGCCGCTCGGGCGAAACGATCTCGCCGTGAAAACCGTACACGATCGTCAGCGGCGATTCTTCGCTTGCCGCCGCTGTTGCCGTTGTCGAGGGGTCGCCGTCCGTCAACGTTTGCCAGTGTTGCGGATCCGCGGCCACCGTGCCGTCCTGCTCGACCGACGCCGTCGGCGGTTTCAGCAAGTTCACCGGGCGGGAGTCCGCGGCATTTACTGCCTGCGTCAGCCACGCTGACAGAGAAGCCAACGTCCACCAGAACGCCAGTCGCATGCGCATATTCGCTTTCTCCGGAATGCAATTGCCTGATATGCCAGAAGCCCGCAGAATGCGCGCTGGCCCTGGAGGAGGACTCTCTATTGAGGGAGAGACGCATCGGCAGCCGACGGAATGGCACGAAATTGAACTGAAACCGCAGAACGCTCAGAACGTTGTTCTAATCGGGGCACTTCATGAGAGTCCGATTGTATCGGCCTGACGTGGCGCGGAGCAAGCATTCCCGGCAAGTGACGCGAAGGGTGTAGTCGCTTAGGCAGAGCGAACAAATAAGTTGACCGATTCGCTGGTGTGCCACTGGCTCTGCCCGTGTTCAGGGGCGTTCATCGGACACCGACTTGAATTGTCGCATTTCCAATTCAGGAGGTTTGGTCCTGAGTGCTGTCCTACAGCACTGGCAAAGCCAGTGGCACACCGTTCGGTTTCTGAAACGTACCGCTTGCTCACAAACATCCGCGGAATTGTATAGGTTGTTTTTCGCTCTGCCCCAGGAAGCCAACCCGTCCGACCAGGTCGCCGTCGCGGTTTCACTCGCAGCGGATACGCCGCGACGACAACGGATTACCAAATCGGGGATTCCGTTTTGACGGGGTGAACCCTGGTCTGGATTCACACTTCAACTCATGCTTGGTTGAACGCCCTTTCCAGGGCGGGGATGTCGACCTTCTTCATCTTCAGGAACACCTGCGTGACGCGGTCGATCTTCGCCTGATCTCCACTGGCCAAGATCTCCTCCATCAGGCGAGGGCCAACCTGCCACGACAGTCCGTATCGGTCTTTGCACCATCCGCACTGTTCCGCTTCCGGATCAGAGGAGAGATTTGCCCAGTAATGGTCGATCTCATCCTGAGCGTCGCACTGGACTAACAGCGAGATAGCCTCGTTGAAGCCGAAACCGTGCCCGAGCGCGCTGTCCATCGCTGCGATCCAGGTATCGCCGAGGCGGAAATCGGAGAACATCACCGTGCCTTCGCGGTTTGGTTCCATCCCCGCCGGATATCGGACGAGTTGCCCGGCAAGCGAGCCGGGGAATACGGAGCGATAGAACGTCCCCGCTTCCTCAGCTTTGCCGCACACGCTGCCCGTGAACAGCAGGGACGGGATGATCATGGGGCGCGGCGCACCTTCCGGATTGGAGAGTATCAGCTGCCACGACAGTCCGTATCGGTCCTGCACCCAGCCGTATCGCTTGCTGAAGGGGTACTCTTGCAAAGGCATGAGCACCTGCCCGCCATCACTCAGCGCCGCCCAGAGGGCATCGAGATGATCGCACACGCGAGAATCGCGCGAGGGGTCGAAGTTCACGAAGAACGAAACGGACGGATTGAACTTGAACAGCGGCCCGGCGGAAATGGCGATGAAGGGCTGCCCCGCCAGAGCAAACGAAACGACCTCACAGTCGCCGGAGGGTGTGTTGCGCAGCGACGTTGCATAACGGATCCCGGCGTCCGGGAATACAGAGCAGTAAAAATCGGCAGCTTCACGGGCTTGGTTGTCGAACCACAGGTGCGGAACGAGATTCCTGGGTTTGGTAACGCTCATGGGGTCTCTCATTTCTAGGCAATCGGCACGATCCGCCGGCCGTATGCCTCAGCATCGGGTTCTTACTCGGCGCCCAGATTTTCTCCAAGCGAGACATCGCTGCACTTCGGGTCCACCACGATCCTTCGTCCGCCCCCGGTTATTACGTTGTCCCGTACGACAATGCCGCTGCCATTGGGGGCAAAGGTGACGGCCGGACCGCATTCCGGGCCGGTGGCGAAGATGTTCCCGACGACCACTACGGCACCATACTTACCGTCCGGTTGGTGCAGGGTGAAATACAACTCGGGGTAGGACTCGTAGTCGCCCGTGACGAAGGTCTTGCGCCCTCGCTTCGGATTGCGTTCGCACTTTGTCGTGTTGTTCTGGAACACGTTTCCCGACAGCACGAAGTTGGTCGGCTGATTGATCCAACTGCCGCGACCGCCATTGCGGAACGTGTTGCCGGTGATCGTGACGTCCGCACAGGATTTTTCCACGCTCATCACCCGGGAACCGTTGGTGCCATCGACCGTATTGCCCGTCACCGTTGCGTTCCTGCAGTACTCGGCCAGAAAGAATGCCCCCATCCGGGAGCCGAGAATGTGGTTGCCGGCAAAGACAATGTTCCGGCACTTCTGGATGTGCATTGTGTCCCCGCGGGCGCTGAGCTTGCATCCGCTGACCCGCACGTCCTTGCAGGCGACGAGGTCGAACGCCCCCTTGCCGGGGCCGCTTCCCAGCGGCGCGTACAACGCTAGGAAGGCGCGGAAGTGATCGTGGATGAGCTTCGCATTCACGCCGAAGCTGCCTTTGAAGACGATGGGCTTGCCGCCCGGCGATTCGGCAAGCCTGATGTACTGCTTCTCGCTCTCAACGATGAAGTACTGCTTGCCCCGGACGATATTCTCCGGCAGTGTGTCTCCAAAAAACACGGTCGCGTCATTTGGGGCCGACGTCCTGGCGACCGGGAGCGGCTGCGTTCCGTTGTCGAACCTCACTCTGTCGTCACCGTCGTCGCCCTGCAGTCCTGATCGGACCAACTCCCGGGGAAAGTACCTGGACGCCAGTGCCCGTTCGCTATCGGAGTAATCCTCGGGCCAGACGGTGATTTGCCACAGGTAGCCGTAGTCCCACATGAACTTGCCGGAGTTGAGCAGGGTGCAATTCTCGATCGTCACATCCGTGGCGTAGTTGGCGACTTCACTTTCCGAACCGGATTCGCTGGCCCCCAGTACGGTCACGACGGCCCCCGCCACGCCGTCCGATTTGATGTCGCGAAAGAGGAGTCGTTCGGAATTGCCCTTGGCAGACGTGGTCAACAGGATCGCACGCGTGTTCGCGTTTGGCTCCCAAGTGTTTGTGTCCGCGCTCGGGTCAAAACACCGGCCGCGAAACTCACCCCCGCACCAGGAGAAATCGCATACATCTTCGCCGGCGAACAACACGACTCGGGCCTCATCGCCGAGATGTTCAGCCAGCAGAAAGACGGCGCCGCTCGCCGTGACGTGGGTGTTGCTGACCAGCTTGATCGTTCTGTTTCCGGCGAGTGTGTACATTCCGGGCGGAATCGTCACCTGGCCGCCACCCGCCGCCTCGACATCCGAGAACAGTTTGGCCAGTGAATCGGTTGCGTCGGCCTTTCCGTCCGCGGGCGGATGGTATAAGGCGAGGGTGAAACTCTCAGCCGATTCAGCGGGATCTTCGAATTCCCACGGCCCGATGACAACGGCACACAGACATGCAGCTTTGAAAAGGGCTCGCACCAAGAGATGTCCTCCGCACGGGACGGCGCGTGTCGGAACCTGGAGAAAAGACCCGCCGGGCAACGCGATTCGGCGTCCAGTGTATCAGGTCGATGGAATCAAGGAATCGCGATCTGGCAATCCGAGGCGAATCATACTAATTCGGGCGCCACGCCCAGTGTCCAGCTACGGCGCCGTTGCTGTTTGGCAGGAACAAGGTGCGCCCGATTGCTGCCGAACCCCTCCCGCACACGATGCGCCGTGTCCGCGGCGGCCCGACTAACGCTGTTCAGGGGCCGTATGAACGTCGTTGCCGCAGCGGAGGAACAGGAGTGCGAGGCAGACGAGGGCCGAACCGATGCCGAAATAGAGAACCTGCATGACGAACGCGGGGCCGGGCGGTGACCCGATGGCGAGCACCTCGACGAATTCGAACACCATAACGAAGAGGCCCGAAAGGCCGGCGGCGACGGGGGCGAGGCGGCTTCTACGCATGAGAAGGACGAGGGCGAGGAGGGCGCCGCCTCCGACGATGACGAGAAGGGCGAGACCGGGCACGAGGAAGCTGGAGAAGACCGTCCCCTCGAGCTGCTGCACAGGCGGCGCGTAGACTCCGGCCAGCAGCATGATTCCACCGGGGATGGCCGAGAGCGCCAAGAAGCCGGTAAGAAGGACCATCGCGCCACGGAGCACTGCGAGAAAGCGGTTCATTGAGGAGAGGTCACCTGTCAGGGTGTCTGGAAATGCTGGTATGAAGAAGAAAGGCTACGACTTCCTTGGTGTTTTCCAAAACGTCAAGGAAAGAAGCCGTAGCCGTGGATGGCCAGCAGTATGCCAGTTATAAGACGGGCGAACAATGGGAAATTGTGCGTCGCATTCTCCCCAAACCGTCGGGATGAGGTCGCCCGCCGATTGACTGGTGGCGAATTCTCAACGAGACCATGTTTCTGATTCGCACCTGGTGCAAATGGCGGATGCTCCCTCGTGTTGCTTCGAACCGGGTTGCGGCTTGCCGCGCTCGCCGGCGCGAGATGGAGTCGTCGCAGACGGTATCCGCTCGCGATCGCAGCGATTGAGAACATCGCTGCCGAAGACATCCTGAAAACCATTTGGGAACGACCATCGTCTATCTGTGTAACCAAGGAGAATGCCGATGGCACGAAACAAGAAAGTGAAAGCGGCATCACCCCATGCTGCCGCTTCCAACCGTGAGAATGACAAGAAAAATGGCGACGGCGAATATCAGCAACACGAACGAGGATGCAATAACGGCGATCTTGGCACCGGTCTTCTTCCATCTGGGAATGCCGAAAAACAGGCCTGCAAGTGCCGCGACGAATAGGACTCCGACAATCACGGCAAAGAGTGGAAGACCAAGCAGCCGAAGCGTCCCGTGGTCGTAGGTGATCATAGTGTTTTGCCGGTAATGTGACTGGTTATCTTTCCGCTGCGTTTCGCCAAGATTGCTGACTGCCGGCTGACGACAATGCCAACCGAGCCGCGACGGGTCAATGCAGCCACTTCGGCAGCCTGAGACGCTGTTCGGACAACCGCGAATCTAGGGCGCAAGTACCTGCAAGTCAACCATTTCCGTCCGGCGTGCAAGTCGGGAGAACCAAAGCGAGACATTACCGGTAATGCGGGACCTGCCGAGGAATTTGGAAATCCGCATTATCCCTGATTGACCAGCCGATAACGTCGTAACAGCTACATCGTATGG
>CAIPEB010000441.1 GCA_903863885.1 uncultured Planctomycetaceae bacterium
CGCGGGATGGCGGGTGTAAACAGGTAAGCTCGACCCTATTATCTGCACAAGCTGGATAATTATCAATCAGCTCATGCTAAAATTCTATCACATTCGTGCACTGTCTGGCGATCTTTTTGCAATCCGTCCCGTCGGAATCGGCCAACTCGCAGAGGCATGCAACGGATATGCGATCGGGAGCGACGGTTGACTTTTCTTTCACGTGTGCCGGTGCGAATTTGTGCCGTCTTTGCCGGATATCCTGGCCCGCGACGCTCGATTTGCATGCGGCGCGAGCCCATTCAGCGCGGCATATGCCCAATAGGATCGGCGAATCGTCGATCGGCGAAAGAGATGTTGTCGCACCGATAGGACCGGCGTTAGAACCGGCACAGTCGCCGAGGCCGTCGTCGGCCGTGCCTCACGCGGCGGGCGGCAGTACTCTGCAAAGTCGGCCCTCGATGCGGATGCGGCCTTCGGCGAACCACTGGATCGCCTGCGGGTACGCTTCGCATTCCTCGTCGAACACGCGGTGGGCGAGCGAATCGGCCGTGTCGCTGTCGAGCACCGGAACCGTGCGTTGCAGGATGATCGGGCCGTGATCGTACTGGTTGTCGGCAAAGTGCACGGTACAGCCGCTGACCTTGGCCCCGTAATCGATCACCGCCTGGTGCACCCGCGATCCGTAGAATCCCTTGCCGCAGAAGGCGGGAATGAGCGCCGGGTGGATATTCATCACCCGGTTTTCAAAATCGCCGGGTATCGGGACGTATTTCAGGAATCCGCCCATCACGACCAGTTCCACGCCGGCACTGCGGCACGCGTCAAAGACAGCCTTGCCGTACTCCTCGGCCGACGGATAGCCATGGGCCGCCAACACGCTGGTCGGAATGCCGCCCGCGTGCGCAAACGAAAGACCCTTTGCCTCGGCAGTGCTCGAGATCACCAGCCGGAAATCCACGTCGAGCTGCGAGGCGTTCCGCCGTTGGATCAGGTTCTTCAGCGTCGTGCCGCCGCCTGAAATCAGGACGGCGATCGGGAGCGGCCGGGGGGGGCGTGTCGTCATGGGGGGCCTTTCCTGGCAGGGATCAGTTCGCCGGACCGGCAGCGACCCGCACGAAGATCTGCACGTCGCTGTCGGCAATGGCCGCCTGGACCGCCGCGACGTCCGGCAGCGGTTCACCGCGCAGCGATACGGCCAGTGTCTCGTTCGTGATATAGGCGGCGTTCTCTTCGATTGCCTGACGCAGTTCCTGCGATGCGGTCACGACTCCGACCTCGATCCGGTCGGTGTACTGGCAGTTGATCGCCTTGCGCTGCTCCTGGACGTTGCGAACCAGATCGCGGGCATAACCTTCGCGGACGAGGGCGTCGGTCAATTCCGTGTTGAGCACGACGACGCATTGCGAGCCCTGTGCCGCGGACCATCCGGGCTTGGCTTCAAGTCGAACCTGCAGGTCTTCGCTGTCGAGGACCGCAGTCTCCGAGCCGAGGTCGAGTTTCACGTTGCCGTTTGCGCTCAGTTCCCGCAGCAGTGCGCCTGCATCGGCTTTGGACAGCGCCTGTTTGATGGCGGGCTGCAGTTTCCGGAATCGCGGGCCGATGCGGGGGTAATTCGGGACAACGGCGTACGTAATGTACTTCTCGGCGTCCGTCGTGTACTCGACGTCCTTCACGTTGAGTTCGTCGCGCAACAGCGTGCCGTGCGTTTCGAGCCACGATTGATGGAGTTGATCGGCCAGGATCACTTCGACCTTGGCGAGCGGTTGCCGCACTTTGAGCTTGGCGTCCATGCGGGCGCTTCGCCCGAGCGAGGCGATTTCGCGCAGCAGACGCATGCGATCGGAAAGTTCGCCGTCGATTGCGGACGTGCGGCTCGTCGGATAATCGCACAGGTGTACGCTCTCCCGCGCGCGGCCCTGGAAAACTCCGGCGAGGTTCTGCCAGATGGCTTCGGCGACGAAGGGCGTGAAAGGCGCGATCATCCTGGCGGTGGTCAGCAGACATTCGTACAGCGTCCAGTACGCATCCTGCTTGTCGGCCGAATCCCGTTCGCCGCTCCAGAATCGCTCCCGGCTTCTGCGGACGTACCAGTTGCTGAGCCCGTCGACGAATTCGCTGAGACGGGCGCAGGCGGGAAAGTTGTCGTAGGCGTCCATCGACTCGATAACTGCCGCGACGGTGCGGTTCAGTTCGCTCATGATCCAGCGGTCCAGTTCGCTTCGCTGTTCGATCGGCCGGTAGCCCTTAGCGCGGGACAGCACTTCGAATGTGAGATCGCCGGCCTCGCCGTCCAGGAGTTGCCCGGGCTCGAAACCGTCGATCTGGGCATAGATCACGAAAAAGCTGTAGACGTTCCACAGCCGCAGCAGGAACTCGGAAATGCTGTCCCGGATGGCCGATTCGCTGTAGCGGATCGACGTCCAGGGCGGCTGATTGGCGAAGAAGTACCATCGCATCGCGTCGGCGCCGTAACGGTCGAAGATCTCGTTGGGCTCGCGGTAGTTCCGCTTGCTCTTCGACATCTTGTTGCCATCCTCGCCGAGCATCAGTCCCAGCACGATGCAGTTGCGGAACGGATGCGGGAACGGGCGCGAAGTCGCGTCGGAATCCGGCTGATCCTCCGCGCCGAACACGAGCGTGCTGATCGCCAGTTGGCTGTAGAACCAGCCTCGCGTCTGATCGAGGGCTTCGCTGATAAAGTCCGCCGGGAACTGCTCGGAGAACTCCCGCTTGCCGGTGTGAGGATAACCCCACTGCGCGAAAGGCATGGCACCGGAGTCGTACCAGCAATCGATCACTTCGGGCACTCGCTGCATGCGGCCGCCGGGCGCGAAGGGCGAGTCGTAAGTGATCGCGTCGATGTAAGGCTTGTGAACGCGCAGGTCGTCGGGCAGCGCCGGATTGGCTGCCTTGGCTTTGGCCCAGACCTCGCTCCCCGCGGCACCGGGCTTGGCCAGCAGCGCGTCGTAGCTGGCGACCGCCTCCATTTTGCCGGTCCGGTCGCAGACCCAGATCGGCAGCGGAGTGCCCCAGTAGCGTTCTCTGGACAACGCCCAGTCGACATTGGTCTCGAGGAAGTTGCCGAAGCGGCCGTCCCGGATATGGGCCGGCAGCCACTGAATCTGCCGGTTGTTGGCCAGCATGCGATCGCGGAATTGCGTCGTGCGGATGAACCAGCTGCGCCGCGGATATTGAATCAGCGGATCTTCGTCGGCTCGCCAGCAGAACGGATAGTCGTGTTTGTAAAGTTCCTGATGGAACAGTCGCCCGCGCCGCCGCAATTCCCGGCAGATGTCCTTATCCGCTTCCTTGACCCAGCGGCCGACGTAATCGGGCGCCTCGCTCGTGAACTTTCCGTCCGGCGCGACGCTGCAGATCAGCGGCGGACCTTCGCCGTCGCGGAAGCGGGACTGCTCTTCGACCAGCAGTTCGTAGTCCACTTCGCCGAACGCCGGCGCCTGATGCACCACGCCCGTGCCGCTCTCGATCGTAACGAAACTCGCAGGAAGGACTCGCCACGCGATATGCTCGGTCCGGCCATCGCGCAAGTGGCCCTGCCGCTGGCCCGAGCTGCCATAGTAGTAGTCGAAGGGAGGCTCGTAACGCTTGCCGACCAGTTCTGCTCCCTTGCAGGTGGACTCGACCTTCAGCGTCCGCTTGGCTTTCGCCCCGACGGCTTCGACCAAAGCGGCAGCCAGGATCAGGCGTTCGCCCGACTCCTCATCCACGGCGACGGCGTAATCCAGTTCCGGATGCACGGCCGCGAACTGGTTGCTGGGCAGCGTCCAGGGAGTGGTAGTCCAGACGAGCAGCGATGTGTTCTCAACGCCGGCCAGCGGAAAACGAACATAGACGCTCGGATCGGCGACCTCGCGATATCCCTGCCCCACTTCGCCGGAACTGAGTGCCGTGCCGCCCTGGGCCCACCACCACACGATCTTGTGGCCCTGGTACAGCAGTCCGCGGTCGAACAGGTTCTTGAGCGACCACCAGACGCTTTCCACGTAGCTCTGGTGATACGTCACGTACGCTTCGTCGAGGTGAATCCAGAAGCCCAGCCGTTCGGTGAGCCGTTCCCATTCCTTCATGTACCGCCAGACGCTCTCCTGGCAGCGATGGATGAAGGGTTCGATCCCGTACGACTCGATCTCTTCCTTGGAGTGGATGCCCAGATCCTTGCAGACTTCCACTTCGACCGGCAGGCCGTGAGTATCCCACCCTCCCTTGCGTTCGCAGAAATAGCCCCGCATTGTGCGGTATCGCGGGAACAGGTCTTTGATCGCGCGGGTCAGGCAGTGGCCGGGGTGGGGCATCCCGTTCGCGGTGGGAGGGCCTTCGTAGAAAACGAAACGCGGAGCGCCCGCGCGGCCTTCGAGCGACTTTTCATAGATCCGTTGCGATTTCCAGAATTCGAGGACCTTCTGTTCCAACTCGGGGAAACGGGCGCTATTGGATACCGGTTCAAACATGGCTCACCGTCCTGAACGTTGCGGCCCTTTGGGCCCGCCGCGGCAACAAAACATCCTGATCCGCCAGGAACTATCCTGGCGACGAAAGAACCCTGAGATGGAAGAAACGCCTGAACCGCCGCGCCCGGTCCGACAGTCTGCGGAAAGGAGCGGGCGCCGGCGGCTGCTGCTTCGGTTGATGCAGAGTTCATTCCCGAAGCCCGCGCGAGGGAAGCGAGGTCATTCGTCCTCGAACTCTTCGGCCTCTTCTTCTTTTTCCTCGTCCCCCTCGCTGAAGCCGCTTTCTTCATCTCCGCTCAGCGGTTCTGCGTCGCCATCGCCGCCTAGGTCCTCGAACTCTTCTTCGGGGATGATATCGCCATCTACTTCGATGAAATCGTCGTCGGGAAACTCGTCATTTTCGACGTCGTATTCGTCGTCGAGCTCTTCTTCGAAGTCGTCGTCGAAGTCGTCATCGAAGTCCTCTTCGTCGAAATCGTCGAACTCGGTTCCCATCTCGTCGTAGTCGTCAGCCTCGCCCATGATCCACCCGCTCGTCTCCTCAAGAGTCCGCGCACTGCGGCCGCTCCCTCGTGTTTCCTCACCTGATAACATCTAAATTCGTCCCGCACGCAAATATGCTCGTCAGCTGTCGCTGCTCCATCGACAATCGGTCCTAAGTAGCTGAGCAGACGGCTTTTGTCAAGCGAACGTCCCCGCCGGGGCTGTCATGCGCTGCAGCGAACGTCCCCGGTTTCCCGCAGCTTGAAATATGCGTACCGATCGCCGAACTGGAAGCGGGTGTGAGAACGGGGGGAGGAACGGGGGAGAGAGAGGCCCGGCATCGCATCGACGGCAATTTGCCGGCAGCGCCCGTGCGCCGAGCGAGTACGGCGGACGGTCCGTGCGCAGGTGCCAGAAAATCGAGTAGGGTGGACCTTGGAGATCAGCCAAGGCCCAGCCCTCTCACAGAACCGTACGTACGGGTCCGTATACGGCTCATGTTTCAAGTAATCTCAAATAGCTTGGGGCAAAACCCCGGTTTCGATGTCGGTTAGCTCAAAGAGTCCGAGTTCCCTGGGCCACGCGTTGGGCATGGACCAGTTCGCTTGGGGACTCTGAGAGCTGCGCCAGCGAGTCATGCGGATTTTGGGGAGGTCC
This sequence comes from uncultured Planctomycetaceae bacterium, assembly GCA_903863885.1. Classification (GTDB taxonomy): domain Bacteria; phylum Planctomycetota; class Planctomycetia; order Pirellulales; family Pirellulaceae; genus CAIPEB01. The sequence continues at coordinate 5,592 of CAIPEB010000441.1, forward strand.
ACGTGGTAGCCTAACTGCCGCAAGCGGCGGTGCAGGCGACTGGGTTTCTTCCACAAGGCAAGCTGCTTGGCGCGTAGTCGGCGTCGAATCCAACTCATCAATTCCGTGAACAGCCCTTTGCAGTTGGCCATCCGGAAGTAGTTCGCAAAGCCCCGTAGGACCGGATTCAGGTCAGCAATGACCTGTTCCAGATTGACCGGGCTGGTGCGTCGGGTAATGCGCTTCACCTTTTCTTTGAACGCGGCGATCTTTTTCGCTTGGATTCGAGTCCAGCGCGTCTCGATCTCAACGCCCAGGAACTTGACCCCTTGCGAGGCATGCACCACGTGCGTTTTCTCCGCGTTCACCGTCAGGCGCAGCTCATCCTCCAGGATAGCGGTGGCCACTTCACGAGCATGAAGAGCTGCCGATTGGCTCCGGCACAGGATCAGAATATCATCGGCGTACCGCACGATGCGATGGCCGCGATGTTTCATCTCCTGGTCGAAGGCGTCCAGGTACACGTTGGAAATCAGGGGGCTGATCACCCCGCCCTGGGGGCTACCGATTTCCGTGGCTTCCCAGTTGCCTTCGATCAGCACCCCGCTTTCCAGAAACATCCGGATCAACGCCAGGATGCTTCCGTCCCGTACACGCCGACGGATCGACGCGACGATCAACTCATGGTCGAGGCGGTCAAAGCACTTGGATAAATCCATGTCGACCGCCCACGTCAGATCGTATTGCCGAATGAACAGCGTGGCTTTCGCCACCGCTTGCTGGCAACTGCGACCCGGCCGGTAACCATAACTGGACGGGTGAAATGCCGGATCAAAGATCGGCTGTAGGATGTCCAGCAGCGCTTGCTGGACAACTCGGTCACGAACTGCGGGAATGCCGAGGTTTCTCTCCCCGCCGCCGGGCTTCGGGATGGTAACCCGCCGCACCGGTTGGGGTTGGTACGTCTTGGTTCGCAGTTCGTAGACGAGACGGTCGAGTTCCTCTTCCAGGTGCTCGCCGAAGTCGGCCGCTGTCTGCCCGTCGCCGCCAGGAGTTTTCGCTCCCTCAGCACGGCGGACTTTTGCAAACGCCTGGGCCAAGGCCCCGCGCTGCAGCAGTCGATCGTAGAGGCTGTAGTAGATGCTACTCATCGTCTCGTGTCTTGCGTGACTCTCGTCAAAACCATGCGTCAACGTGTGCGGATACTTCGCCGATCACTGGCCGTGTGCTATCCCTCGCGGGCAATCTGCGGTTCGCGATCGGTTACTCCACCTCAGCGGACCTCTCTAGCAGAGCCGTGTCACCGGTTACCGCTCGGAGAGGTTCCGGAAGGAGCGACCTTCACTTGGGCTGGCACGTTGTCGGTGGAATTCTCCTTGAATCACTTCCTTGAAACTTCTCCCCTTCGCAACGGCGGGCGCTTTTGGCAACTCGCCGCCCGTGAGGACTTGGCCTCACGTCGTCGCGGTTTTCTCCTCCACACGGTTACCCGGTTTCTTAGGCCGCAACTTGCTCACTACTACGGGATCATCTGCCACCTCACATCGCTTCGGATGTCTCTTGAGTCTCTTCTTGAGGCAACCTACCGTCACATCCTACGCTTCGCCTTTGGGAGAGCTGACGCGGTACGGACGATGCCAGGCTTCCCCAGTTACTGTGCTGGCTCCCTGTTGGCAATCGCATCCTCTATCACGTCCTGTCGCTGTCCACGCATCGGGCGTTGCATCCTTTTGCATGCTTGCCCCGACAGGCCGCCGAATCAGGTTCGCTTGCGCTATGGACCACCAACTTCCTATCGCTTCCTTCAGACCCCGCCGTTGGCCGACGACGCCCTTGCGAGTCGAATTCTCTTCCCCGTGGACGGGGTGAGGTCGCTTGCTGTCGCAAGCGACTGGGTTTGCCAGCTTCGCTGGGCAAACAAAAG
>CAIPEB010000442.1 GCA_903863885.1 uncultured Planctomycetaceae bacterium
AGGAGGCCATGCTGGTGAAGGAGATTATCAATCGCCTGAAAGTGAAGCGTCCGGTCTGCCTGATGGCCCGAATGTCGTTAGCGCGTCTGCTGTCAGCCGAGGCGATCGACCAGTTGTTTTACGATCATGCGAACGAACAATACGAGCGGAAGATTCCATTCTCCGCGCTTACCGAACTCATGGCGGATGTGACACTTTGTTTGTCACGGAGCGTGAATGCGGGCTACAAGAAGCTTTGCGAGCAACTGAAAGCTAGCCGGAGCAGTGTGTTTGACAAACTGGCTCGCGTCGAACCGCAGATGGCGCAGGCCTTGGTGCGGTACTCCTACCAGCAAACGCGACAGATCTGCAACCAGATGCATGCGTGGAGCGGCAGCGACGTCACGGGATATCGCACCAAGATTCTCGACGGGAATCATCTCGGTGGTACTCAACATCGCCTCCGGGAAATGCGGACGGAGGCGGCCGCGCCGCTGCCGGGAAAATCGCTGGTAGTGCTCGACCCTCGGTGCCGCGCAATTCAGGACATGTTTCCGATTGAAGATGGGCACGCGCAAGAGCGAACCGCCCTGAATGCAGTGATTCAAACGGTGGAAGCTCGCGATCTGTGGGTGGCGGATCGCAACTTCTGCACGCACAAGTTGATGTACGAAATTGCCGGGCGCGATGCGGCCTTCGTGATTCGTCATCACCAGAATGTCGTTGGTACGATCAACTCGCGGCGCCTGATCGGTGAAACTGAGAGAGGGCGGATCTACGAGTGCACGATGCGGTTGGAAGCGTATCAAGGCAAGACGCTGACGCTGCGGAGGATTGAAATCGAACTGTTCGAACCTACCCGCGATGGCGAAACGTTAGTTGCTTTACTAACGAACCTTCCGGTGGAAGCGACCGATGCACTCATGGTGTCCAACATATATCTCGGTCGCTGGCAGATTGAGACGGCGTTTCAGACCTTAACCACGACATTACGTTGCGAAGTCAGCACGTTGTGTTATCCTCGAGCGGCGTTGTTCGCCTTTGCCACGGCCGTACTTGCCTATAACGCCATCACCGTGCTGGAGACCGCCATTCGCGCCGAGCATGGCAAGGAGGTGGCTGACCAGTTATCGAAGTACTATATGGCATCGGAGATCGCCTCGACTACGGACGGAATATCCGTCGTACTCGAAGGCAGCGACTTCGACATCTACCGCAGCATGCCCGTCGCCGAGTTCTGCCAAGCTCTGCGCGACGTGGCGCAGCACATTGATATCAACTATTACCGAAAGACGACGCGGGGACCGAAAAAGCGCGTTAAGAAGGTCCTGCACAATAAGAAACAGACCCACGTTTCCGTCGCTAAGATCTTAAAAGAACGTAAGTAAGCTATGCATTCGGAAAGGACTGGGCATCAGGCTTGATGCGGCTGGGCAGCCTTGTATCCGAGATCGGTGACGTCACGCACAGCATCAGCAATTCGGTATCCCAATCGCTGCTGTCGGCGCTTGAACGGTTGTGCCGTATTTCGAAGTTCGGGGCTGATCGCGCGGGGGCACTAGCCTGCAAGGACGTGAACGCCGCAATTCGAGTGATGGCGAAATGGGCTGGAATGCCGCTCAATTACTGAAAGAACTTGAATGCCGATGTGCTCGCACAGCAGGCCAGAGAGTTCGGCAGGTCGGACTACGACACGCTGAATCGAATCTGGAAGCTGCGAACTATCGCGATAAGCACCCATCCCTGGACGGTGATGCGCGCGGCCGAGTTATTGCGGTGGATTGATTCCGGCGAATATCAGCGCGTGCTAGAGCGCAAAACCCATATCTTCACGGCGCAGTTGCTGAGTGATAACGCCGCATTCTGCCAGCAGTGCGGGCAGCGGTTGAAAGGGGACGAGGCGTTTTGTTTCCAATGTGGTCAGCGGATCGGAGCGTGATGCTACTTTCGGTTACGGCACGCGGCCAGCGAACTCGGTAGCCAAGAGAACGTAGCTGACCACGACTGTTGACGTATCGTCTGTCAGGGCAGGCACCCCGGATTCGGCTAGTGCCTGATCGAATCGAAGGCGATCAGGGCGGGTTCTTTTAAGGTGTTTCGCACCGCCGTAACGCTCGCCCTCGAAGCTGTCTGCGTTGGCTCTCTCGATGGTCGTTTCCTCGATGTCCCAAATGGGTAAGGCGGATCACCTGCGCAAGCAACTTCGCCGTTCGGTGACGTTCCGCGAAGTGACGTAGCCTTCGGGTGGGGCTCGTCGCTACGTTGCTTTCTGCAACGAGGGCCCGTTGCTCAATAACTGGTGGATTCGGTGCTCATATCGCTCGTTCACGTGGCTTCGCTGCGCAGACCGATACGTGAGGCCATGGCAAGTCCGGCATCCCCATTTTCCGTTGCGCAGGTATAGCTTCGCGACTCTGCGTCCACAGGACTTGCCGTCCGCCCCAATAACCGGACACAGAAACCACCATTGCGCCCCGCCGAACAGTGGAAACGTCGCGTCGAGCTTCACGGTCGTGCCAGTCGGATTGTCTCCATTGTGATCACTGATGCGGCACACTCGCCGCGAGTCGGTGTAGAGTCCTTCTTCAACGGAGACGACGATGTCCGGCGACTGCAGAGTGCCGGTGTAAGTGAAGCAGTAATGCGCCAATCCCAAACTCTCCATGAGTCCATCGGACGCCAGTCGGTTTACGTCAAGCTGGCAGCACTCCTCTACCGTCAGCTTGCGTCCTGGTCGTCGCCCGTGCCGTCCGCTGCCAAGTCCACCCATCGCCCACCTCTTTTTTCCCAAAACAGTTGCCTAACTGACACCGCTTCATCGAAAATGCGAGTCGAAGGTTCTGCTGCAGGAGTAGATACGTCCCATTATCCTATTAATCGAGCCCTCGCCTTATTGTCCTGACGGCACTGCGCGGACCGTCGCCGAGATGCCGGACCTCACGCCCTGGCCGGTGGTGCCGCGATCAAAGGTGCTCATCCCGAATTATCCCCCGTGAATCCCCAGCAAACGCGAGAATGTACGTTTTCCCCTGGAAATTCAGGGCTACTTCGAGTCCCTCCTCCGCTACTAGGGCGTTTTCCAGTACGCCCACAACTTCCGAGAAACTCGCGTTTTCCCGCACTTTATGAAGGGTGCGGGTTTTTTGTTGCGAGTCCCCGCGAGTCAAAACGGGCGTTTGCGTCCCCCGTTGATCCCCCGTTTTTGCCCCCGCCGTGAAATGCTCTTCGGTCACGGTCAGGTAGTGCTTGTGGGCGACCGTCGGTGTGTTTCCTAGCCACGCACATACCACATAAGTGGGGTACTGTTGCTCCAGTTCGGTCTGTCGGCTGGATCGGCAGTTCTGAAATGGCTTGGGCCAAACCTCCACGCCGGCTCGCCGGATGATCTTCCGGAGCGTTGTGCCGAGGTTCTTGTCGGCATCGCCGCCGAGCATTGGAATGACCCATTGCTCGCCATCAACGGCCATGGAGAATGCCTCGTCGAGAAACGGTCGCAACTCCGGGAAGATTGGAACGACCCGCGTGGCCTTGCCGTATCGCTTCGTCTTGGGACTGGTCACGGTGAACCGTTCGGTATCCCAGTGGATGTCCGACCACTTCAGCAAAGCGATTTCCGATGGGCACCGCAGTCCACCGTAGCGTGCAAATGCAACGACCGTTCGCCACTGCCAGTTCGGGCACTTGTCCAGCACGCGCTGGATCACGTCTCTCGACACGAACAACCGCCGGTCGTCGTTGGTGGCCTTGCCGACAGCAATTCCGTCAAAGGGATTCCGCTCGATGAGTCCCTTCCGTTAGGTGCAGTGCAGATCGCTCTGCATTCGAGCCTTGGGGCTTAACGGCGTCACTGGGCCGGCACGCTATCAGGGCGAACGACAAAATGAGCGTCTAACGCGCCAGTGCCGCACCTGTTTTGGAAGCGGATGCAGGTACACTCCGTTGTGGAGTTGCCGATTCAATAAGTGCTTCCGCCTCGGCGAGCACGACCGGTAGGCAGGTCTTCAAATGAAAGTACTGATTCGGCAGAGGGCGATTCTTGCCGAATTCCTCCCTAACCACCAAGGACTACCGTCGCAGAGCGTGAATTCAGAAGCGGCGTTCGCCCCTTCAACCCGATGCTCGCAGTTCTTCATTCTCCATGATTGAGGCGAAGAGCTGTTCTTCCTGCGTCAGTGGATAACACCGGCGCACGACTTCAGGTCGTTATCGACGAGCCATTAAAGCTCACCAGCGAGTATCGCCCCTGCGCTTCGTGACCATGCGGTGGTGATGTGGTACCGGTGCGACGTCCAAAATCTACCTCGGCAGTTTGCCGATTATATGCTGATTGCGAACGCGGTGGTAATCACCGTATCATGGTGATGCGCCCGATCATGCAATGATGGTAACACACCATGCCGCCGACACTTGAAGGATTCGTGCGTTCGATCAGCGACGCCGGCTTGATGGACGCCGAGGACCTCCGCGTCTTCATCAAGGACCTGCCCGAGTCGGCGCGACCAGCCTCCGCCGAGGAAATGGCCAAAGCGCTGGTCCGCTCCAACCGCCTCACCAA
>CAIPEB010000443.1 GCA_903863885.1 uncultured Planctomycetaceae bacterium
CGGCCTCGCCGGGCTGGATACCCAGATCCTCTCCGCCGCTCCAGGTCACCGGCGTCTTGAACTGGTCGCCGATGATCGGCCGGCAATCGGCCATGGCACGTCCCGGCAGCGGCTGGCGCTGGAGGTTGCAGGCCTCGATCCGAATGGACCCTCCGCGGCGCGTCGTCGCGTTGATGCGCAGACGGGGCCCCGGCGGTACGACCGCGACCATGGCGAAACTGCCGGCCTGCGGCGCCTCGAGCGCGATCAACCGGCCTTTCGGCCAAACCGCGTAACCCAGATTCGGCGGGAAGCCTTCGTGGCCGCGCGGATACTTATGCGGAAAGCGATACCCGCTGTAAGGAAGCACGAAATCGCCGTTGGCCGTCTCGATCAGATTGGGAGACGCAAACAGGCAGCCGCCGTCGAACGACTGGAACTCGCCCGTGTCGAGCACCGTGCCGCCGGGCACCCAGTCCCACAGCTTGCCGTTGGGACTGGCGGCGATCATCAGCCGTGTCGCATCGCTGGCCTGGTTCCAGACCGATGGAAACATCAGCCGCAGTTCGGGCGCCTTGGGAATCGTCGTGTAGCAGTTCGTATACAGCACTTCGCTGGGCAACATGTCGGAGGTGGGCGCCATGACCATATCCGACAGCGGGAAATTGCCGAACGTCGCGCTTTCGGTCCGGCCGATCGATCGCCGGCCGACGGCGTACCAGACCTGCCCCGTTCCCTCGGCAACCCGGGAATCCCGATCGGCCACCCACCACGTTCGCGAGAAGATCACGTACTTCTTCAGGATCTCGTCGTACGTGCCGATGTTCTGGGTGTCGGCATGCTCGACATTGAAAATGTCGGGAAGCACCGACCACTGATAACCGTCGGAAGATACACAGCCGTGAAAAGCGTAGATATGGTCGGGCCCCACATCGCGACGATCGGCGCGGGGTTCCCAGTCGCGAGGCCGCTGTTTCTTGAATTCCTCGTATTTTGCGCGGCTGATCGGCAGAACGGTGATTCCTTTGTAACGCTGTTCCGGCGGAGCGGACGGATCGACGAAGACACTCTCGGCCGGCAACGACGGAAGCAGGTTGTTTTCCTTGCTGCCCTGGTACTCGGCCAGTCCGAGCTTCGGCCGCGTCCATTGCTGGCCGTCGGCGGACTCGAAGTAACAGGCGTTGTTCTGGCCCGCAGCATCAACGCAGGACGCCCAGAGCTTGTAGGTATCGCCGTCCTTGATCAGCGTCTTCACGCCGATCGACCGAGCCTCCCAGGGCCGCTCCTTAGCGATGATGTCGCCGCGGCGCTGAGCCGGTTGCGCGGCGATGCGGATCCCGCGGGGCGAGTCCGTTGTCTTGAAGTGCGCGCCCCAGTCGCCGATGTTCGCACTGCGGTTCGCAGCTACTCCGTTGCCCTGGTCGTCCACCCAATTGAGCACACCCGGGAAGACGTATTGCCAGTTGGTGAAGACGATCCGCGACCCGTACATCCGGTAAGGCTCGCCCGTGACCTGCTCGCGGATCACGTTGTCCACTGGCACCACGTTCGTCGGCCCGTCCGCGCAGAGGGCTGCGCCGCCGAGCGCGAACAACATCGTCGCCGCGTGCATTGCTTGAGATGATTTCGACATGCGATGTGCCTCGTGAGAAGTAGTCTGGAGTCTGGAGGAAGGCAAGCATCCATCCGATTACCGGCATCCGGCATCCCTTCTTCATCCTGCGTGGTGACGCCCCTTCACGTCAACTCGGTCGGTGATTACTTGGACTTGGAGATGTACTGCTCGCGACCGGCGGTCATGTAATCCCAGACGCCCAGCCTGAACAGCGCGACTCTCTGTTTCTGTTCGGGCGTCTTTGCCAGTTCCTGAGCCTGATCCATCAGTTTCTTGAGCGCCTCCATGCGCGGCGCGGTGCCCAGATTGCCCCAGGCCACGTCTTCCGTCTGATGATGATGCCCCTCGAGTTTCGCTTCGGCAACTCCCGGCGGATAGTTCTTGGGATTGCCGTAAGTCTGCTCGACGATGTCGTAGAACTTGCGCATCGGATCGGCCGCCGGGCCGTAAAGACGCGCAAAATACTCGTCGAGCATCGCATCGACGTTGCGGGTCGGATCGTCCATCAGCTGATAGGTGATGTATGCCTCGACGTCCTGCCCGTATCCGCAATGAAAAACTCCGCGATAGTCGTACTTCCTGAACAGTTCGAATTGCTCGCCGATCGCGTGAGCGAAGAAGCCGGGGAAGCAGTGGAACTTGCCGTAGTAAGCGGTCTCGACCGGGAACGTGTAGTACAGCCACAGGTACAACGTCCGGTCGGGGTACTGCGCGCGCCAATCCTCGAGCAGCGCGACCTCGTGGTCGATCGACCGGCGATCGAAGTTCAAGCGGTTGCAGGCAAAGCAGTATTGCACGAGCACGTTGGGTTCGAGCTTGAATTTCGCGGGCGGCGCGCCGTGTGTCATGTAGGCCAGGCACACGATGCGCCGATCCGGGTGCGTCGTGCCGACAACGCGTGCGACTTCGTTGACGAACTGGAAGAAGTAATCGCTGTGGCGTCCGTTCGTGAAGAATGGCGTGTCGGCATCGCGGCCTTCGAGCCATTTGCGGCAGTTCTCGCATTTGCAGAACTGATCGTTGTCCATCGGCTCGACGCAGAAGAAACGCCCGTCCGCCATGGCGCCGGGATAGCTCTTGCCGCTGTCGAAAAACTCGCGGGCATCCTTGGCCACCTGCTCGACGAGCGAGCGGCTGGTGTAACAAAGCTGCGGAGGCTGGCCCTCATAGCCCTGGGCGAAGTAGTCGGCTTTGCGTCCCTCGAAGAGCGACTCTTGCCCCTGTTCCGCCGCCCAGAATCGCCGGTAGTAGCCGTACAGCGAATGGTTGCCCGGGCAATGCTCGCCTCCTTCGCGCCGCCGCAGACGGAATAGCGTGTTGACGCCGCGTTTGGCCAGTTGGTAACCGCCCGAGGCGCATCGCTCGTGCAGTTTCGCGTAGGCGGCCGCTTCCCACTGGCGATAGCCATCGGAGCCCGCCGGCCAGAGCCCCGTGTACTGATCGTAGTTTTCGCTCGGCGGATACGCGGCGAAACGATACTTCATGAACGGCTCTCGGCGCAGCAGGCTGCCCGTGACGGACAGATCGGGATTGCTCGGACACTCCGTGCCGAACTCGGTCGGGTTGAACCATCGCACGCCGCAATAGCGTTCGAGAAACTCGTACACGGCATCGAGCGTGCCCCGCTCGTCCCAGATGCCGGGCCAGCTATCCAGTGCCTGCTGGTTCGGAGTTAGATCGAATTGAACTTTGCCTCGATCCTGCTTGTCGCGTCCAACGAGCACCACGCATTGCGGCGCGAACTGGATGAGGTACTCCTGCGATTTCAGTTCATCCGGATTGACACCCGCGGCTCTCACCCGCCGACTGTCCCCGACGAGGATCGCGGTTCCGTCGAATGCTTCCTCTTCGTTGACGAGCGGAAACTCGCTGCCGGTGATCCGCCGCAGGTGCAGTTGCAGTTCACACGCGGCGAACTGAGCCGCACGAGTCGGTTCTTTGGCCAGCACGATGGTCGCAGTCGGCCGGCCGTCCCTTGCGAGAACCAGCGTCTGTTCCTCCGCGGCCATGGTTGTGCCGGTCAACAGCATCGCGAGCATGCCGCCGTAGCACGATGCCATTGAAATCCTGCTTGCCACGCCAAGGAAGCTGATCGGTTTCATATCTTGTCTCGAAGTTTCGTCTGGCTGTTACGGACAGTGCAGTAATCAGAACGGATCAGCGATCTCAATGCCAGTTCCGCGCCCCGCATAACGAGGGTTGCGGATTGTCTGGCGCTTCGGCATTGCGAACGAAGAACCGAGTAGAAAGGAGGCCGTGGATCGGCACGGATGAACACCTCACCGTCCGCACCGCCGACTCAACGAGTTGGTTGCGATATTTCGGAGCAGGACTGCTTGCGGATCTTTCAATCTGCCGAAATAATAGAACTCGATGTTCGGCGTCCGTGGCTTTGCCAGTCTGGGCGATCCGAGCTTTGGCGGCAGCGATTTTCCCAACGCAAGTCGTTGTGCCAAAACAACTTGGCGGAGTAGCTCAGTTGGTTAGAGCAGCGGAATCATAA
>CAIPEB010000444.1 GCA_903863885.1 uncultured Planctomycetaceae bacterium
CCTCCACGGTGGAGCCCTTCTCGAAAGCGAAGCCGCCCGACACGTAAACGAACTCGCTGATCTGCAGTGTCACCTCGGGACTGCTCACGCCCAGCAACTCGTCCTCGTAATCGAGCGTCACCGGCGCGTTGCCCGTCGGGATTTCATAACCTGACGGGAAGCTCGATTTGAAATCGATGACCGGATTGTTGTATGGCACAAGCCCGCCGCTGCCTCGGTTAACCTCCAGCGTGAGGTCATGAGCCTCGAGTTCGAAGTCGTTGCCAAGCCCGACGAAACCGGCATACGCGGCCGTCGCCTTGGCCGCGAAGAAATCCGCGTTGATTACCTCTGGAGCCAGTTCCAGCGTATCGCGTTCCATCAGCACCACGCCGAGATCCAGGTCGGCGATCGCCAGACCCTTGGCGTCCGGATTCGTCTCGCCCGAGTCGATCTGGCCGTTGTTGTTGGCATCGGTCCAATAGGGGCCGCCCACCCCGATGAATGCCGAGGCGTCCGACATGCCGATGTTCAGCGTCTGCATGTCGACGTCTTCCGCATCGGACACATTGCCCTTCACATCCACCGAAACCACCGGGCCCCGCTCGAACGACAGCCCGCCGGATACGTTGACGAAATCAGCGATCGACAGCGTGGCCGACGGAGTCGACACACGGAACAGCTCGTCGCCGCCGTAATTCAGGCGAATCGTGTCGGTCAGTCCCGGCAGTTGCAGCCCGGCCGGATCGAGTTTTCCGTCGTTGTCATCGTCATGCGTTTCGGCCGGAAAACTCTTGGCAAAATCGATCACTGCATCGCCGGCCAACGGCTCATGGCCGCTGTTGATGCTGACACTTACGTCGCGGGCTTCCAGGGTGACCTCCGGGACGCCCACGAGTTCGATCGCGTCGGCATGAGCCGCGAGTCCGTAGTAATGGCCGAGCAGCGACTGCCCGACAACTACGCCGAACGACACTCCTGTCGCCTGAAGACCAATTGCTTCATCGCTGGTCTCACCTTCATCGATCTCCCGATCGCCGTCGAGATCATCCCAATACGGACCATTGACGCCGGCAAAGAGACTGATATCGGTGCCGGTCAGCGAAAGCATCGCAGCGGTACGAGTCGCATCGCCGGTAAGCGTGGTTACTACGTCAACCGACTGGATGCCGAGGTTGGCGAGCGTGAATTCGCCCCTGGCATATGCAAACCCGCCCAGCGAGAGGGAAGCGGTCAACGTGACGGAGTTGAGTTCAAAGTAGTCGGAATAAAACTCGCCGAGCGCGTCGTTGAGTCCTTGATCGGACGACTTCAGGAATGCGCCGCCGGACAATTCCCTGGCGACCAACTGCAATCGATCCGCCTGCTGCACGACGTCGAAGTAAAGCGAGCCACTGCCGAATCCGTAAAGCCCGCGTCCATCCGCAAACGTGCCACTCAAGGTATCGAAGGTCAGGATATCGAAAGTATCTCCGGCATTCGGAGTGAAGCCGCCCGTCAACTTGATTTCCAGCGAACCGTCCAGCGCTGCCGCGCCGCTTACCTGCACTTGGTCGTAAGCGGACGTCGAACCGATCTCGATCTGAAGCGTACCGCCCGCCTGCTGCGTATAACTGTTAACGCTGTGTGCAGCGATCGTGCCCGGGCCGCCGAATACTTCTCCCGCGCGGACAATGACATCCTCGCCGCTGGCCAGAAGACAGCGCGGCTCGAGCCCCTCGAACAGCAACTGCCTTCGTCTCAACCGCATGCGATCTGAATTGCTCGCCCGCAGACGACGCCTGAGACGGTTCAGATGAGACATGACCGGCTCCAAGAAATAGAGTTCGGTTCTTTGCCCGATTCTCGCGGAAGTCCGATGCCCCGCTTCCCAAACTCGCAGCATGCGAGCCGACTGCCACCCGCCAGCGACCCCCACAGTCGCCTACGAACAGAACACACCCACTCTATGACTAAGACGGCGAGATAAGACTCGGCGTCCTATTACGCGATCAAGCGTCTCGACCTGATGTGATTGGACGAGACAACTAATCCACCTGCACACCCACGAACGAGAATACCACCAACCAGCATCAGAACGCAAATCTTTAGCCCAAAAGGCACTAAGCCGTCTCGGAGAGTCGGAATTAGCGAGTCGCTGCGATTGAGTGCGGGTGGGGTCGAGCTGCCCGCTTTTCGACAGAATCCCCTTCGCTTGCGAGAGAAACGCCACTGCACGAGGGGCGTGCGGCCGCACTTACTGGACTCCAGCACTAACCCTGGACTGGCGGCACCGCAACCGTTCACGGGGTGGGCCGGTTTTCG
>CAIPEB010000445.1 GCA_903863885.1 uncultured Planctomycetaceae bacterium
CTCGGGAGCGAGCAATTCATGCAGGTATCTTCCGAGAGCTTCTTCGGCGGTATACCCGAAGATGCGCTCGGCTGCCCGATTCCAATAGCTGATGGCGCCGTGCGGATCCATCATCAGGATTGCGTCGTGGGCGGCGTCGGTGATGCTCCGCAGTTCCGCTGTCCGACTCGCAACGGTGCGTTCCAGGTTGTCGTTCAGCTCGCGGAGTGCTGCCTCCGCCTGCTGCTCTTGCGTAATGTCGCGGTTCGAGCCGCGCCGTCCCATGAATGCTCCGTTGTCGCCCCGAACTGCCTGGCAGACATGACCAATCCAGCGTTGCGTGCCGTCGGGGCGAATGATGCGGAAACGGATTTCCCCCGGCATGAAAACTTCGTTGTAGCTATCGAAGTGTCCGAAATAACGACCGCGATCTTCAGGGTGGATGATCTGTTCCAGCAAAGTGGGATCGGCGATGAACTCGTCGGGCGCATGACCGGTGACCTGTTGGCACGAGGGCGAGCAGTAGATAAAACGGCCCTGAGGATCGGTCCAGAATTCCCAGTCATAGGTGTTTTCCGCGACGACGCGGTACTTCCACTCGCTTTCCCGAATTGCTTCCTCGGCCTCACGCCGCTGTTGGACCTCCGCCTGCAGTTGTTCGTTGATCTTAGTCAATTCCGCCGTACGTTCCGCGACGCGCTGCTCCAATCTATCACGGGTCGTCCGCAACGCGTCTTCCGTCCGCTTGCTCTCCGTGATATCTCGGGCCATCCCGAGGACTCCGGTAACTCGCCCCGTCGAATCCAGTAACTCGACCTTGAATGTCGCCAGAGTTCGGAGATTCCCCTGCGCATCCCGCACGGTTTCCTCCCGACTGTGAGGCCGCCTCGCTGCCGCCCCAGCGATCTCCGGTTCTCGAAATCGAGCGACCGTTTCCGGCGGAACCGATTCTCCGTTCGCTGGTCCAAGCGTCTCGTCGGGTGTCGACTCAGCGAATGCACGCCACGCCTTGTTCACCGCCTCGATGCGTCCGTCCAGACTTTCCACCCAGATGGGATCGGGAAGGTTATCGAGAATGACGCGATACAGATACTCACTCTTGCAAAGCGACGCTTCGGTCTGCTTGGCATGAGCCAATTGATCTGTCAGTTTTGCGACCCGTTGCCGTAATTCGGTGAGTTCGGCCAGCAGTTGTTCCGCAGACTTGTCCTGGTCGCTCATAATGAACTCGCGCTATTAGCTTCTGGGGCAGCACTAACTTGAGGCGACAATCTGGCTTGGACAACGAGAGCCTCGGAGATGAAATAGCGTGTGATCACTTGACGGCAACGGCGATAGTGAATTGCCCGTCTTTGGTTTCGTAAACTGGTCTAGGCGATTCTCACCCGACCAACCAGGATTTGCATGGTTCGTACGGCGGAATGGCAAGAGCCGACACGTCAGGCCGCAGTTGCGGAGTTTCCTGCAAATGAGCCGCGACGTTCTTTCGGACCTCTCTTCAATCGACATTCCGAATCTCCCCAGGTTCCGTTGGCCAGACGTCCTCGGTTACCGAGGTCGCCCGTTGCGAAGCCCACGCCCATTTCTTTACAGGCGATCCTGGACCCCCGACTCTCCCGATCGCGGGCGACGCCTAGAGCCGACGCAAATAGATGTCCTTAAATTGCACTCGCATGGGCGGACCCACATGAACCTGCAGGGCCAGCCAGCCGTGGACCAATCGCTTCGGGTCGCGATCCTCCAGTTCGCACATCGTTAGGCCGTTGATCGACAGCTTCGTCTTGCCGCCTTTTGCGACCACGGTGTAATCGTTCCATTGCCCAGCCTTGACGGCCTTGAGCAATTCGTTTGGATCGCCCACGGTGCCGACTTTCTGCTTCCTGCCCTGCTCGTCGATGACTACCTTCTCTCCACGCTCGGCCAGGACTTCTCGAAGCAAATACTCCATGATCACGCCGGTCCAGCGCCCCGACTCGTCGAAGTCAGCCTGGGTGCCGACGAGCGGATCGCCGCCGCTTTGGCCGGGCCGCCGCCTTTGCGCGTGATAGTAGATCCCCGAATTGCCTCCTTCGAGCTTGAACTTCAGCCGCAACTCGAAGTTCTCGACCTGATCCTTCCAGATAATGAAGTTGTTCTCTTTCAAATCAGCGGCGGCCGTCCGGCCGGTGATTGCGCCGTCCTCAACGGTCCAGATCGCCCGGTCTCCGTCCCAGCCATCGAGTGTTTTGCCATCGAAGAGCGAGACAAATCCGGGTTCCAAACCCGGGGCTGGCTGCGTGCCGGGGACCCTTGTGCGATCGGGCCGGTCCGCGCGTGGCGAGTTTGGGGCTGGCAAGTCGCCGGTCGCGTACTGGATGGCGTCCAGATAAAACTGGAGCATCTTCGGATTTGAATAAATGCTCGACATATGGCCGAACGAAGTGTTGAATATCCGCCCCTTGCCATATGACTTGACCCAGGTCAGGGCGAAGTCTCCGTCTTTCCGGTTGATCCAGCGGGCTCCCATATTCGTCCGCGCCGGATCGATCGACATCAGTACGCGGACGTTGGTGCGGTCATAGGGAGGACCGTACTCGTAGATCTCGTCGGCGATGCGGAAATCTCTGCCGCCGAAGGCCGCGACCAGGGGGTGCTCAGGCTCCTCCACCGTCACCCCGACTTCCTCGGTCCAGGGATGTCCGGTGAAGGTGCCGCC
>CAIPEB010000446.1 GCA_903863885.1 uncultured Planctomycetaceae bacterium
AACGCGATGGACGTCTATTCGCTGGCTTGGTCTTCAGTCACCAACTTCGCGGCTCGATCGGTCAGCATGTCGAAGATCTGGAGATTATCGCCAAGCTGTCCGAACCGGCCGACTGGCTCAACCAGGTTGAGCATGTTCATTTTCGCTAACAGGTGCAGGCTGTCGCCGCTCTCCGACATCGCGCGTGCCCGGACGACGATTGGGTGGATCGGCCCAACGCCTTTCACCAGCACTCAGGCGAACACGCAAGCCCCGTTCGACAACGGGAATCGTCGGCGCATTCGATAGATTCGGTCGTGGGCCAGTACCAGATTTGCTCGACTTCGTCGCTCACGCCAACCGCCACGATTTTCGCCATCGGCGGCTTGCTATGTTGGGTGATTTCGGATCGCCCCCATGCCCGCCGAAAGCCGCGAAGAAGACGCCGAATCGCTGCGACTCCCGAAACACTGGCACTCACTGGTCCGTACCGCGGTCCTCAATGTTGTTGGCATCGTTCGCATAGCGATACTTGCCGGGCGCGAAGCTCTGATCAAGAACGGCGACTCGAAAGACGCACGGATTCACCAACTTGAATCCGAGGTCGCTATGCTCTGCGAAGAACTGCGGATCAATGACGGTCGTATGCGGCGGGTTCCGCCGCACCGGCGCCCCCAGTACACCGGGATGGAACGTATGGCCATCCTGCAACTGCGGGCCATGCGAGGCTGGAATAAATCGGAAACCGGTCGGCACTTCCTCGTCTCCGACGACACGATTCGGCAGTGGCTGCGCCGGGCGGATGATGAAGCACTCGTTCAAACGCAATCACCGAACTGCAAATCCGCATGTCTCGACCGAAGTCCAGTCGCAGCCAGGCTCGAAAACCAGATTGATAATCAACTTCGCCACGGACCGAATTATTTGACCCCACGCTCACGCACGTGATTTTTCTGGGAACGAGAACTTCCGGGTTGCGACCATACCCATTTCCCGCGACGATCGACGTATCCGCATCTCGCCCGCGTTTCGACAAATGCGATTCCGCAGGCGAATGGCTGCATTTTCTTCACATTTTCAAACGACAGGACGCTTCGACCGTGTTCATCTATATACTTGCCGTTCCCGTCAGAACATAACGTCCATGCGAGCCCTTCTGTGAAATCGCCCGCGATGTCGAACGACGGTGGAATGACCACACGACCTGACCGGTCAACATACCCACTCTTGCCAGTTCGAACGTCGCGCACTTTCGCGCGCCCGAGCGAAAACGAGCCAGACGGCTCGACCGATTCCAGGTGAATTGCCTCAGTTCCGCTTTTGTTTATGAAGAGCGACTTGTTTGACTTCGCAAATACAAGTGCCAACTCCTCGTGAAAATCGAGAGCGTAGGCGAAGAACGGTGGTATCACAAACTCACCTCGCTTGTCGATGTATCCAAACCCGGTCGACATCTCTACAGCGGCAAGTCCTTCCGAAAAAGGCCGAACGGACAGAAAGCGTGGCGCGATCACCAATGCGCCGTCACGGTCAGCAAAGCCCTCGAGGTCTCCGGTCCGCACCACAACCATTCCTTCGGAGTATGAATACATGGAATAGGTGTAGTCTGTTGTTGGCTTGAGGCGGTTCTTTGTGTCGACGACGACTCCTTGTTCGCCGGCTCTACCTAACCAAAACAAACCATCTCTGAGCGACACCGCCAAATCGTAAGAGCCTTCAGGAACGGCAATGTCACGAACTCCGATCGGCGAGCAATAAACCCAAATCCCGTCCCGCCCCAACAGCATCTCCTCGGCGGAGTTCCGTGAAGCAATAGAAAAGACGGGATCAACTACAAACTCCCCATATTCGTTAATTGCCCCAAAACGATTATTGACCTCAATACGAAAGACATACTTAGCCGGATCGTGCCCGCAGCCGCACAAACTCATTATTATCGCAGTGACCCCAACGAGTGGCATATCGCAAGCTGAGCGGCACATCAGTCGATCCTTGGACAGTGCTAGTGTTTCGTCCTGTTTTTGCGAATTACATATGGAAGCGGGCACACCTCGGCTGCTGCTCGTTTTCAATATCAGAATCGCAGAGCGTGGCGATCGCCATGTTGGTTCGATCGCGATCACGCGAGCAAGACAGCACTGACCATGGTGTGCATCCACGGTCAGGCGTCTTGTCGGTAAGCTACGTCTGCAATGTGCTAGTCGCGAGAATTGTTCGAGGTTGCCGGCCGCGGCGGCAGAAGCTGGCAGTTTCCTTTGATCTTCTCTTGGACGTTCGGAATGACCATGTTCTTTAACTTCGCACGCAACTTGCATTTAATCTTGTCAAGCGCTTCCTGGAGTTTTCTCGGATCTTCTACCGGCCAATACGTGCCGGAACCGCTGTCCCAGGTCGCGTTTGCCTCGATCGTCGCAACATCCGGCATCTTCTGCTCGTACCATTTCCCCCAGCCCAAAGAACATTTCCAAAGCAAAGGCCAATGCAGTTTACACATGCACTCGCACTCCTGTCGTTCGTATACGGCGTCAACATGAAGACCGGCTATTATTCTTTGAAGCCATACTTTACGGATGGCTGTTCCGCTCGGTACTGCGACGTCAATCGGGTTTGCACGCAGGACATGGTTAATGAATTCGTCAAACAGACGTTCAAGTATTGTGCTAATCGCGAACTGGCCGATTTCAATAGGATCTGTCGTGATCGGAATTTCGTTGCCAGGCATCACTATACTGCCAAATACTCTGCCCTCCAGGCGATCAAGTCGTACTCGACAGTCGCCGGGCTCGCATTCATCAAGCCCCGTTGGATCGACGAACTGCGCTGGGCTACTACCGCCGTAGACATAGAGTGAAGGGCCAGCAAGTAGCAGGAACGGATCCCTACTCCCAAACCTCCCCAGTTCCGCCGCGTAACTACGATGCCGGTAGTGGTAGAGCCCCGCTTCCGCATCCCGCTCTCGGCCCGTGTACATCACGACGTTGGCATAGCTGGACGCGCCGCGATCATTCGTCCACGCCCCATCAGACACGGTGACTCGGCCGTACGCATCGAACAGATACCGCTCGACCGCGTCGCCGCTGGTATCCACGAGCGTGGTGACGTTGAAGTTGGCGTCGTTCAGGTAGTAAATCCGCTCGTCATCGCACAGCCCGTCGGTATCGGTGTTCGTGTCCCTCAACACGGCCGCGTCGATGTAATGCAGCGACCAGACGTACTGCCAGTCGGGCTGCAAAGTCTCCGGCTGATCGCTCTCGGTAGTGGTGTCCCGGGTTTCCAGGACTTGCCAGGCGGAGTTGTAGAAGTAGTGGAGGTAGGTGTCGATGCCGTTGGGATTGGCCGGAGCCTGCGTATCGACCTGCCGCTTGACACGTCTGTTCAGCGAGTCGTATTCATAAACGCCGATGACCGTGGCACCGTCTTTCGCCTCGACCAGTCGATTCCACGCATCCCACTTCAGCGTCAGCGAACTGCCCAACGACGACGGCTTGGGGACGCTCGTCATGTTTCCGGCACGATCATGTACCGGTGTTGCCCACGCAGTGCCGGTGGTCTCCGAGATATCGGCGATCTCGTTGACTTCATTGTGAGTGCGATCTTGATCGAGATCTGTCGTTCCCGACGTCTTCTGCACATAGCCCGACCAGTTACCGGTCATGTCGAGGTTCCAATCCTCTTCACGGACCGGAGTTCCCGCGATGGCCGTCTTGCCGACGTTCAGATCGCCGAGATCGAAGGTGGCGAGACGGTTAATGGAATCATAGGAGTACAATTCATCTTTCCCGCTGGCCGTAGTGTTCTCGCGATACGTGCGGTTGCTCGCCCGATCATAACCGTACGTGTAGCGGTCGCGATCGGCACTCGCCCCGTAATCGTACCATCGCTGATCCACGACTCTTCCGAAGCGATCGAAGCCGGCATAGCTGCTGTCAAAGAAGTATTCCAGCCGCACGTCGGGCTGCTCGTAGTCTTCGATGACGATCGTGCCGACGCCCAGATAGGAGTAGCTGGCCAGCGTGTCGCCCGGACTGCCGCTGCTGTCATCCTTGATGGCATCGAGCCGATTCAAGACGTCGGCCATGCTATCGGTACTGCCGTAGGTCCGATGCACGAGCCGCCCATTCGGGTAACGGACGGACGACGGCCGCAGCCCCTTGGTGAACTTCCCGCCGCTGGCCGACTCGTCAAAGTTGTACTGCACGTACAAGGTACTCGCGTCCTTAGCGCCCTCGTGCTCCTGGTACTCCTTCACGAGCTGGCCCAGGTCGTTATGCTCGAACGCCACTTCATTGACGACACTGCCCGATGTGGCGTTATCGTAACTGGTGACTTTTTCCCGCATGCCACGCACCTCATAGGTCGTGGAAGTCCGACGCACGGCACCGTCGATGCCCGTGCCCAGCGTGGTCACACGATCGTGGATCACGCGGCCGAGCGGATCAAACTCAAAGACGTGCACGGTGCCGTTCTGATCTTTCTTCTCGACGCGTTCGCCTTGCCGGTTGAA
>CAIPEB010000447.1 GCA_903863885.1 uncultured Planctomycetaceae bacterium
CAAGCACGCTGCTCCGACCTTTTGCTACCACAGCATTTTTTCGCCCCCGGCTCCCTTCACTCCAGCTGAGGGACGTCGGGGGCGAAAATTAATGCGGCCCATTTTGCTACAGCGTTACCCACGAATTCTGCGGAAGAGCCTTTTTTTGACGGACGCGAGACGCAGTGCAACGCTACACGATTATCATCGCTGTGTTCGTGGCAACCTGTGCCGTCACTGCGTGGCAGTGGCACGAGTACGAACACGAATGCGAGCAGGCTCGGGAGATCGTTGCCGGCTCCGCCGATTCGATCATGAATGCTCTGGTGGGCGGCGTTCAATCCCACCGGCGACTGGGCCCATTCTTCGAGGAGTCCATGCAGGCGGTTCTCGACGGGCTGGTTCGTTCGCGCGACGTGCTGGCTGTGGCGCTGATTTCGACCGACGGGAATGAAGCGTTTTCGGCGGGCAATATGGATTTGTTGCCGTTGCGGTTGTCGGCCAAGCCGGGCCAGTACTGGGATCCGGCGGGCTTTCGCCAGGTGGCGCAGGTGGTACTTCCGGCTGAGCCGGTTGGCCCGGGGCGGGATTTCGGCCGCGGGTATGGCGGTCGCGGTTGGGGACGCCGGGGCGAGAACGACGAAGCTGAAACGGCGAGTTCTTTCAAACCGGGAGACTCCGCGACTGCCGTGTTAATCGTGGACCGAGCCCGCGCGGATTACTCCATTGCGCGAGCCCGGTGGTCGCGCGGGCTGATTGTCGCGGTCAGTTGGGCGTTCATCGTCTGCGTGGCCGTCACATGGCAGGCCACGGTTCGGTTGACGGAAGCCCGTGGACGCGCCGTCATGTTCGAGGCACAATCGCGTCATTGGCAGGATCTCAGTCAGGCGGCCGCCGGCCTGGCGCACGAGACCCGCAATCCGCTCGGGCTGATTCGCGGTTGGACGCAGCGGCTGGCCGAAGAATGCCCCGGGGGGCCTGAAGTTCAGCAGAAATCGCAGGCAGTGATCGAGGAGTGCGATCGCCTGACCGCCCGCATTAATCAGTTTCTGGCGTTCGCGCGGCCCAGTGATCCGCAGCGCCAGCGATTTGATCCGGTTGAGGTAGTGAAGGAACTTTCGGTGTTGCTCGAGCCGGACCTTGCGTTACACGACCTGACGCTGCAACCGCCGGCGCCGGGGCTGACGCTGTCGGCGGATCGCGAGTTGTTTCGTCAGGCATTGTTCAACCTGCTGCTCAACGCGCTGCAGGCCTCGCCCGACCATGGAATCGTGGAAGTCAAGATCGAACAGGACAGAGGCGGGCGGCTTCGTCTTGACGTGGCCGACCGGGGGCCTGGAGTGAATCGCGAGTTAATCGATCGATTGTTCAGTCCTTATTTCACGACGCGTGAAGGGGGCAACGGCCTGGGACTGGCCATCGTGCGCCGCATCGCGGTGGCCCACGGTTGGGATGTGACTTATTTGCCTCGGCCCGGCGGCGGCGCCATTTTTCGAATGACAGGGATGCATGCCTGACGCGACTCGCACGATTCTGGTGGTGGATGACGAAGCCGAACAGCGGAAACTGCTGGGCGGCTTTGTTGCATCGTTGGGGTATCACGCCGAAGCGGCCGGTTCCGCGGAGGAGTGCCTCGAGATCGTGCGGGACCGTCCTCCGGACATGGTCCTGATGGATGTCCGCCTTCCGGGAATGAGCGGGATCGAGGCGGTGGCGAGGATTCGCGCGTTGCAGCCGCAACTGCCGGTGTTCGTCATCACGGCCTACGCCGACCACCGTCAGGCCGTGGCCGCTGTGAAGAACGGCGCGCTCGACTATCTGGCCAAACCGATTGACCTCGATGAACTGGAGTCCGCGATCACCGACGCTATGGGACGGGCTGAAAACCGGCAGGATCGACTCGGTCAGGCTCAGGTGCCCGAGTGGTTTGTTTGCCAGAGCGCTCCGATGCGGCGGGTGATCGAGACCGTCGCCGTGATTGCTCCCTCCGATGCGCCCGTCCTGGTCCTCGGCGAGAGCGGCACCGGCAAAGAGATGGTAGCGCAACTCATCCATCAGTGGAGCGCGCGGAGCAACGGGCCGCTGGTGGCGGCCAATTGCGCGGGACTGCCCGAGTCGCTGGTCGAAAGCGAATTGTTCGGCCATGCCAAGGGAGCCTTCACGGGAGCGACGCAGGACCGGCAGGGCCTGTTCCGCGCAGCGCACGCCGGCACTCTGTTTCTCGACGAAATCGGCGAACTGCCTCTGCATCTGCAGCCCAAGCTGCTGAGGGCTCTGGAATCCGGAAAGATCCTTCCGGTCGGCAGCGACGTGCCCGTCCAGGTGGACGCGCGTCTGGTCGCCGCGACGAACCGGGACCTGGGGCGAGCCGTGGTGGAAGGCCGGTTCCGCGACGATCTCTATTACCGCATCAACGTGGTTGAACTCATAGTGCCGCCCCTCGTCGAACGCATGGACGATATTCTGCCGCTGGCAAAGAGGTTTGCCACGGATTTCGCGGGAACGACGGTGCGTCTCTCGCCTCAAGCTCTTCAGTGCCTCGTCGCCTATCCCTGGCCCGGCAATGTCCGTGAGCTTCGCAACGCGATCCAACGCTCCTGTCTGCTGTGCCGCGGCGACGTGATTCTGCCGGACCATCTTCCCCCCAAGGTCGCGGCCCTAGCAACGAGCGCCACGCCGGTCCGGGCCGGCCGGCTTTCGCAGGTTGAACGCAGCACCATTCTGGCCACACTGGAGGAATGCGGCGGCAACCGCACTCAAGCTGCAAAGAAGTTAGGGATAAGTCGACGGGCGCTCATCTACAAACTGCGTGCTATCGACGACGAGCGGCAAGCATCCGATCTCGGCTAGCGACGCGACTCGCTCTGATATCCGCCGAGAGAGTTGCTTTCGCCTGAGGAGCGGTCTTTTGCCGGTCCGGGTTCGCGGGACCGACCAGTCGCCTCGCCTGCCCCGGTGCGTACGAGTTGGATGGTAAGGTCGCGAGTGATCGCTCCGGAACGGGCGCCTTCGGCTGCATCGTTCACAACCGCGGCGGGATCGAAAGGCCGGGCCGCGTTTCCGACTGGGCATTGCTCCGGCCGAGCGTGAGAAGTCGGTGCACGTGCTTGCCGTGCAAGTCGTCGGGCGGTATGATGATTTTTAGTTTCGTAATACCGCAGCGGGCGCCGCTCCGGCCGGGTCGCCTGCCGCAGCGTCCCCCCTGCCGTCACGCGACTGCCGATACCGCGTTCGGGCGTCCCGCCCTCCTGCCACATTGAAGTGGAAGCTTGCCCCGAGGAAGGTGCGCGAAGTGGCCCGGCACGGGGTGCAGTTGTCGAACCTGTCGGCCGACTTCATTCTGCATACGGGAGGCTTCAGACACATGCATCGGGACCGTAAATCAAGCGGTTTCACACTGGTGGAACTTCTCGTGGTGATTGCGATTATCGGGATTCTTGTCGCGCTGCTGCTGCCCGCAGTCCAGGCGGCGCGCGAGGCGGCTCGCCGACTGCAATGCGTGAACAACCTCAGGCAAATGGGCGTGGCCCTGCAGAATTACGAGGGAACTTATCGTTCCTTTCCTCCCGCTTCGACCGGCCCTGCTTCAACCGCCGCGCCAACGCCGCCGTACCGGCACGGCTGGGTCGCCATGACCTTGCCCTGGATTGAACAGGGCAGCCTCAAGGACTCGTACGACATGAACGCGAACTGGTACGACGCGAAGAACTCGGCATTGATCGTCATTCCCTTGGGAGTCTATCACTGCCCGTCCGCCGATTACGGCCGAATCGCCACGTCGAAGTCGCCCGCGTTTGGAGTCCGCACGGCCGCCGCGTGGGACTATGCAAGCGTCAACGTCACGTCATACATTCCCGGGTACGCTGGTACTGCCAACGCCGAGCGTCGGAAGGGAGTCATGAACGACCGCGAAGGTTGCCGCATTGCGGACGTCGCGGACGGCACGTCCAACACGCTGATGGTATCCGAGGATGCGAATCGGCCTCAGTTGTGGGTGAAGGGACGGCGACGCACGGATATTCTGGCTCAGACGAGCAACTATCCCGCCGGCAATGTCGGACCGGGGGAGACCACGGGCGGAGTCTGGGCCGAACATCAGAAGGCCGTTTCCATCGGCGGCGCGAGTGCCGATGGAACCGCTACCAGCGGCGGCGGGCCGTGCGCCATCAATTGCACGAACGATTGGGAGATCTACGCGATGCACCCGGGAGGCACGAACGGTCTGCTCGCGGACGGCTCCGTACGGTTCATCGGCGAGACCATCCCCATCACAGTGCTCGGCGCCGTCTGCAGCCGTGCCGGAGGCGAAGTCGCCAGTCTTGAATAGCCGGCGGCTGGCTAGCTGCTGAATCGACTCGCCCGTTCGACGGCCGGCGAGATGCGCCAGGCGAACCAGGCGCCGACGAGGCAGCCCAGTATCCCCAGGGACGTCTTCAATCCGATGTACCAGGGCGCGTAATACTGACGCCAAAGGAACGGAGCCAGGATCAGATACAGATAGGCATACGCCACAAGACCTCGCACGACTCCCGCAGCCATCATCCGCCAGAGCGACTGCAGAGAGTAGCCCGCCACCGCCAACAGCAGTTCGACGCACGCCGCACACATCAGATAGTACGGCCACCAGGCCGGATTGACCCCCCGCCCCAGAATCTGACCGAACAGTCCCTGCCCGAAGACCAACAGAGTCGCCGCGCCCGGCTTGGGAACCAGTCGCAAGCCGAGCAGGAAGATGGCCGTGTACGGAATCGAAAAGACCAGCGCATCCAGCCCCGGGACTTTCGCCAACGCCGCCTGCCACGGCACGACTGCGATGTGCAACAGACAGATCACCAGTGCGAGCGTGGCCAACTCCTGAGTTGTCAACCCTCGCAACTGACGTCCGCGAATCGCCAGCGAGATCGACAGTCCGATGGCGACGAACAGCACCGCGATGGATACTCCGTAAACCTCTGCAGCAGTCAAGGCAGTCCTCCGGCTGGCACAACAGACCCAAACACCGCAGCGCAGGCACCGGCAAGCAGGAGCATGCCCAGCCCGAACAGTGCGGCCCGGTCGGCGCTAGAGAACCGCAGTTCCCTGGCCGGTACCCGATTTGGTGAATACGCGCGGATTTCCGCTGCCATGGCGACCTGTCGGGCACTGCGCAGCGAGGCAGCCAGCAGCGGGACAATCAACAGGCAAAACCGGCGAGGCGCTGAGAGGATTCCCGCTCCGCCGGCGCCTCGCAATTGCTGCGCCACGAGGATGCGTTTCCCCTGCTCCACCGTTTCGGGCAGGAATCGCAGCGCGAGCATCAACATGAATGCGAACCCGTGCGGAACCCGCAGCCTGGCCAGGGCGAGGACCATTTCGGAAGGATGAGTGGTGAAGACCACCAGCGAGCCGGCCGACAACACCGCGACCAGACGCAGCGATACGACCGCTCCGTAATAGACGCCTTCGCGACTGAGCGACAAGCCGGGCAGTACCCGAAGCCACTCGGTGCGGGGCTCGCGCGCATAGAAGAATCCCTGCGAGATCATCGAACCGACGCACATCGTCAACACCAGCGGTATCAGGGGTCGCACGCGAGGCCACGGCGGACGCACAACCAACCATGGCAGGAGAGTCAGCAGCAGCAGGCCCGCCAACAGAACCGGTGCACTCAGCATTACCGCCAGCAGCGACACGACGACACTCCAGGCGATCTTCACCCGCGGATCGAGTCGCCCGAAGGGAGATGGCCGGTCAAGGCAGGCAGTCATCAATCAGTCTCCCCTCCGCAATTCGAAGCGAGCGGCTCGCGAATGCAGCAGCAGCTTCTTCATGGTGTGTCGAAAACAGCACGCATGCTCCACAACGGCCAGCTTCTTCGACCACCAGTTCCATGAGTGAGACCCAGGCCGCCTGATCAAGGCCTGTCGTCGGCTCATCCAAGAGCACAACCTGCGGCTGCATCGCCATCACGGCAGCGGCGACAAGACGCTGACGCCCGCCTCGGGACAGGCTGCGAGGATGCGCGTGCACGACATCCGCCAGCGCCGTGCGATACAGGTAATGATCGAGATCCACGCTGCGCCCGAGGTTGCGAGCCCCGAACAGAATCTCGTCGGCGACCCGGTCGGTGAAGATCTGTTCGTCGGGGTTCTGGAAAAGGAAGCCGACTTTGCCTGCAAGTCCGCCGAGAGCCGGCTGCTCGACTCCCGCGACGCGAAGACGTCCGTTCCGGCACTTCAGCAGTCCGCAAAGTATTTTGAGCAGCGTTGTCTTGCCGCTGCCGTTCGAACCAGTCAGGGCTACGACCTCGCCGGCCCGCAATCGCAGAGCTACGTCCCGCAGGACCGGCGGTTTGCCCGAGTAAGCGAATTCGAGTCCGTCGGCTTCGACAACCACTTCGGCGGCCTGACAATTCAAGCCGGAAGACCGCGGAGGCGGAGGGCAGGCGCTGGGGACCGGGCCGTTGCCGACGATGCGTCCCCGGTCCATCACGAGCGCGCGATCGACCAGCCCCGCCAACCCGTCGAATCGGTGTTCGGTCATGACCAGAGTAAAGCCGTCGCCGTGCAGATCACGAAGGGCTCGCAGCAGTTGTGTCCTGCCGCTTTGATCCAGATCGCTCGTGGGCTCATCGAGCAGCAGGATTCGC
The DNA here is from genome assembly GCA_903863885.1 of uncultured Planctomycetaceae bacterium. Taxonomy (GTDB): domain Bacteria; phylum Planctomycetota; class Planctomycetia; order Pirellulales; family Pirellulaceae; genus CAIPEB01. The sequence continues at coordinate 6,608 of CAIPEB010000447.1, forward strand.
GTGCCCGTCGCGAGTGCGCCGGCAATCGCCAGACGCTGCTTCTGTCCTCCCGACAGCGTGAAGACGTCTTGCCTGCGCATTTCGTCCAGTGACATGCGGACAAGTTCTCGATCCACGCGACGCCACGTCTCCGCAGGGGGAAATCCGAGGTTCTCGCACCCGAAGGCCGCGTCGTCCTCGACTCGCGGCGCAAACAACTGGAGTTCGGGATTCTGGAAAACGGTCCCGACGCCGCGGCTGATCTCGGCAATCGGAGTGCGGGCTGGTTCCATGCCGTCGATGCGAATCTCGCCGGTCAGAGTGCCACCGACAATGTGCGGAATGAGCCCGTTCAGCAAGTGCAGCAGCGTGGACTTTCCGCAGCCCGATGATCCGGCCAGCAGGACCCACTCGCCGTCGCGTATCGTCAAGTCGATTTGCTTGAGCGCCGGCTGCGGGGCATCCGGATAAGTGTAAGTCACGCATTGCAACTGGATCATTTCACAGAACCTGTTCGACCGCGAACCGTTCGTCCCGCCGGGTAAGGTCCTTTGCCTGTTCCGATGTGAAATGGGAGAAAGTCACTTGATCCAGATATCGGCGAGCAACATTCACCGCTTCCGCCATTTCGTCATCGGTGGGACGGCGCCACGGTGCTCCCGGCACCGGGATGTAGCCCAGCACATGAAACGGGATCTTGCGATCGACGCCGGCCACAAACGCGGCGACCTTCTCCACCTGCCCCAGGCCGCCGAAATCCGGGATGAACACCGTGCTCGCGCGCATCTCGATGCCCGCGCTGAACGATCGCCGGAAGTTGTCGAGGGCGGGCAAAACCGAACAGCCGGTATACTGCCGGTGCAGATCATCGTCGAACACCTTGAAGCTGACGTTGCTGCCGTCCAGGTTGTCCAGCACCAGGCCCGAACCGTTTGTGTGTCCTAGGCGTGTCGCGACTCCCAACTCGCGTTTGCAGAAGGCGAGCAGTTCCGGGAGTTGCGGATTCGTGGTGGGTTCGCCTCCCATGAAATGCACCGATGCCGGCGCGACGCGCCGCAGGCAGTCCTGGATCTGATGGATCGCGGGAAACGACGCCGGCCGCGTCTGCTTCTTTAGCCGATAAGTGCAGCCGCGGCAGTGGAAATTGCAGCCGAAATTGTGAAGCGTGGCTCGCCGGTATTTTTCGGAATACGTGATCTTGTATATGGCCATGCTCATTACCCTCGAGTGACGGCTTCTTACCCGTTCCATGTTTCGCATCGCGTCCGCAGAAACCTGCGTAGAGGTATTCTGCCGTTGGCCGCTGCGGTGGATGCGCCGTGTCAAGACAGTCCCCGGGCCCACGACCTGAGATCTTACGAATTCTAAAAACGTAATACCAGTACGGGTGGAGCGGGTATCTCGCTGTCGGCCGTCGCACGCTGCGAAGCAGGGGGCAACTCGCCCTGCCGTTGCGGGTGCGGATGCGCGGGGCTTGCCGTGGTCCGCCGGAGGATGCGACGGCGCGATGGTGGTTCGACGGCGGATGGAAAACGCGGTTCGGACGAATACGCAAGAGGGGCGAAGCCGGTCGGATTTGACAATCTCCGCGGTGTGACATCCGCGAGTGCAATTCGTCCTGTTAAAGACGACGGCTCCAGTGCCGGTGGATTGCCGGGAGTTTCCCGGTGCGCCGCTCTGGAATCCCTTTCAGTTTCTTATATTCTGCCCGCCTCACACATGAGCGAACTTTCCCAGGCTGTGGATCGATACTGTCTCCGACGCATCAATGAGCGGTACGGATTGCGTCTGGGCGAGAAGTACGAACCGGACGATGTCTTCGTCGTTGGCTATCCGAAATCGGGCAATACGTGGATGCAAAACCTGCTTTCCTGCATCCACTTTGGTTGTGATGGCCAACGCACGCCTCATTCTGTCGCACAGCACCTCGTGCCGGATGTCCATGCCCAACCGTATCACGTCCGTTTTGCGACGCCGATGATCTTCAAGTCGCACCACTTGCCACGCCCCGATTACCGGCGAGTAATCTACCTGCTCCGCGATGGCCGCGATGTTATGGTTTCGTACCGCTATTACCTGGAATGCATGCACGCAGCGACCATTCGATCCTACGCGGAATTGAAGCGGCTCAGCAGTTTCGGCACCTGGCATGACCACGTGGCTTCGTGGCTGCAAAACCCGTTCGGGGCGGAAGTACTGGTCGTGAAATACGAGAGTCTCGTGCAAGATTGCGTTTCACAACTGCGCAGCATCTGCGACTTCGTTGGCATTTCAGCCGACGAGCGGTTTCTGCAGGCCGCCGCCGAGTCGTGCTCGTTCGCAAACTTGCACGCCAAGGAATCGGTCAGCGGAATGTGCGGAGACTGGCCGAGGAACAAACCGTTTTTCCGCCGCGGCGTAGTCGGCAGCCATCGCGATGAGTTAGAGGCAGCGTTTCTGGACGATTTCCTCGGGGATGCGCGACTGACCTTGCTGGAGTTGGAGTATCTGTAGGCTGCCAACGGAGCCTCGATGGAGCGTTTCCGCGGTGCTTGACAGGGAAGTGATAAGTCTCGGTTTCTCTCAAACTGACCACCCACAGCCGGCGGTCGCCGAAGCAGACAGGCGATTGTGCATCGCCGGCTGATGAAACGGCGTCGGCCTTTTGCCCGGAGACTCGTAGTGCTCCGCACCCGACAGGGCACGGACCTGGGCAAACCGGGACGCGGGTAAACCAGGGCGCGCATGAAAACAAGACGGTACCATCGGGTGGATGTTCAGGATTCGATCGTTCAAGCAACCGCCGCGCCGGCCGAACTCCTCAGCGGTAGAGGTCCTTGGAGACGGGTTGCGCAAATCTTGCACAGTGGATTCGCGTCTTTTGGCAATACGAGTGCCGCGTTCTCAGAAAACGGATGTTTCACGGTCATAATTACCTATTGTCGAACGGATCAGGAGGAATTGGCCTGACAAATGCGAGGGTTCGCTTTCTGAACGGTGGAAGGTTTTCGAATTTGAGTTGCCATTTCAGGAGGTTGAGCCATGGTGTCTCAATTGGTCAGTCGCGCACAACTGCTTCCCGTGGTTATTACAGTCGTCGGCCTAACTTCCTTCTTGTTTGCCGACGAGGCAGGTCTACAAATCGACGTTGCTCCGCAGACGCTTGTGTTGTCGTCGCCTGGCGGCAATTTGACCGTGCATACGAACGTGCCTTATTCCCCGGCTTTGAACGTCGAGGTTACGGTGGACGGAACGGACGTTGCGGTGACGACGTTCGCAGATAATTGCGGCAATCTGGTGGCACAATGCAGCAAGGAAGCGGCAAAGGCCGCCATCAAGGACTTTTCCGGCAGAACCACGCAGGTCCCCGTGACTCTGAGCGTTTTAGGAGCAATTGCGTCCGAATATATCGTTATCAGGAAATGATCGAACCTCGATCGCAGGATCTCCGGCTGGTCGTCGCTGACGGGCGCAACCGGTCGCCCGCAGCCACAAGTG
>CAIPEB010000448.1 GCA_903863885.1 uncultured Planctomycetaceae bacterium
GAAGTCCGCGCGTCTCGGAGAGACGCGGCTACGTGGTTCGCCACTATCGAAAACAGGTCCACCTCGTGAACGGCTACGCCTGAACTGGCCGCCGGGGTGTTCTGACGCCCCCGCTCGTCTGTTGAGTTCTTCGCAGATTCTGCCATGCTGAATTCTCAAAGTTGGATTCCGTAGCTTGGGGATACCGCGAATCTCGCGGATCTCGCTGCACAATCACACTCGGGGCAAGGACCAGACTCATGCCGGAATCGGCGTTCAGCGAGGTTCAGCAGAAGTACGAGGCCCTGTTCAATCTGGCGGCCGACGGAATCGTAGTTCACGAGCTCATGAGCGAAACCGCCGCCGGCCACTTCATTCAGGCCAATCCGGCGATCTGCAGCCTGCTGGGTTATACTCGCGCGGAAATGCGTGAGCTGACGCCGTTGGACATCATGGCACCGGAAGACCGGCACGCCGTAGGGCAGGACGTCAATACGATGGCCGCCGAAGGCGTCTTGCGGCATGAGAAGACGCTTGTCGCCAAAGATGGACGGCGGATTCCCGTCGAGATCAGCACGCAGCTATTCCCGTATCAGGGCCGTCCGCTGGTCATGTCGGTCATCCGCGACGTCACCGAGCGGAAGCGGGCGGAGGAGACGCTGCGGGAGAGCGAGCAACAACTGCGGCACGCCCGCGAGCTGCTCGAGGCCGTGACGACGGGGACCAAGGTGCTGATCGCCACGGTGGACCGGGACTTCCGCTACACGTTCTTCAACCGGGAGCATCATGAGGAGCTGAAACGCATCACGGGAAAGGACACCGCGATCGGCATGAGCCTGACAGAGGTGCTGGCCGACATGCCGGAGGAGCGCGACCGGGCGCTGGCGATCTGGGGCCGCGCGTTGCATGGCGAAACCGTCATCCAGACGCTCAGGTTCGGCACCCGGGGAGGCCAAAGCCGGTGGTACAACACGAATCACGCGCCCCTCCGCAACGCGGCCGGGCAGATCGTCGGCGCCGGCGAAGTTACCTCGGAAATCACCGATCTTGTGCAGGCCCAGGCATCAATGCGCGAGAGTGAAGAACGGTACCGGACGCTGTTTGACCGCATGACCGAGGGCTTTGCGCTGCACGAGATAGTCACTGATGAGCAAGGCCGACCGGTGGACTACCGCTTTCTCGACGTAAATCCGGCGTTCGAGCGGCAGACCGGGTTGCAGCGGGCCGATCTCCTCGGCAGTCGGGTGCTGGAGGTTCTGCCCGGCACGGAAACGAGTTGGATCGAGAAATACGGACGCGTCGCGTTAACGGGCGAGCCTGTCCACTTCGAAGAGTACAGCAGCGTTCTGAACCGGTGGTATGAGGTGTATGCGTACCGGCCTGCGCTTCGGCAGTTCGCCGTGGTGTTCGCCGACATTACCAAACGAAAACTGGCGGAAGAGGAACTGCTCGCCCGCAATGCGGAATTGACGGAGTTCAACTGCCTGATGGTGGATCGGGAACTGCGGATGATCGAACTGAAGCGGGAGATAAATGAACTGTGCCGGCAAGCGGATCAGCCGCCGCGGTACGATGTGTCCGAGGAGGCGGTGTGAGCTTGGAAATGCGAAATCGAAACCTCGAAGTCCGGGATGAGTCCGGAATCCGAATCGGCAATGCCGGCCGTTGGCCGTCTCGGACTTGCCGCACTCGAATGCGTTTCGGATTTCGGTTTTCGGGTTTCCGGTTTGCACTCTTGGCGATTTTCGTGGCGGCCGCTCCCGCCTTCGCCGCCGAAGGCCTCCCCATCCGCGTCGGCAGTGAGTTGGATTTCCGGCCTTACTGCTTCACGGACGAGAACGGCCAGCCGACCGGCTTTGCGGTCGAACTGCTGCAGGCCGTCGCGGAAAAGGCGACATTAAACTTGCAGATCTCACCCGGCGAGTGGGACAAGGTATGGAATTCGCTGCTTGCCGGGGAGATCGACGTGTTGCCGGTCGTGGCGCGGACGCCGGGCCGCGAGGGGCTGGTTGAATTTACGCTGCCGCATACCGAGACGTATGACGCGTTTTTCATCAGCGCGGGCCGACCGCCGCTCAAGGATCTGGCTGCCGCGGCCGGCAAGGAAATCGTCGTTCTCCGCTCGGATGCCGCACATCATCAACTCGTCGACCGCAGGTTCTCCGGGCGAATCGTGCCGGTCGATTCGATCGCCGAAGGCCTGCAATTAATCGCTTCGGGCCGGCACGACGCGCTGCTGTGCTCGCGGCTGATCGGAGTGCTCGAACGCGATCACGCAGGCATCCGGGGAGTTACGGACGGACCGGTGATTCCGGACTACAAGCGGGTTTTCTCCTTCGCCGTCCGCAAGGGAGACTCCGAACTGGCGGAGAGACTCAACCAGGGGCTGCGTCTCGTTCAGGCCGACGGCACATACGATCGGCTTTACCGCAAATGGCTGGGCGCGGAGAGGCTCCCGCAGCCGCGGTGGCAGACTTATTTCTGGCAGGCCATTGGGATCGTCGGCGTCCTCGTGTTGATCGCGGCCACGTGGATCGTGGCACGCAAGACACTCGAGTCGGACCGGCTCAATTCGCAGGGATCGCTTTCCGTGTTCTGGCGGTATGCGCTGTCGGTTCTGGCCGTGTCGGCCGGCTACGCGGTGCGGATCGGACTGGAGGAGTGGGGCGGGCACGGCTTGCCCACGTTTGTCACCTTTTACCCGGCGGTCATGGTCGCCGCTCTGCTGGGCGGCGTCGGGCCGGGGTTGCTGGCGACCGCGGTATCGGCGGTGATCGCCGACATCTGGATCATGATGCCGAGCGGGCAGTTGTGGACCACCGCGCCGGTGGACCGCGTCGCGATCGTGTTGTTTTGCGGCATGGGTCTGTTCATGACCGCGGTCGCCGAACTCTACCGGGGCACGCGGGCCAAGGCTGCAGCCTTCGACCGTGAGACAGCGCTGCGAGAGACCCGCCAGGAAAAGGAATTCCTGGCCAGTCTGCTCGAAACGGCCGAGCAACCGTTTGCCGTCTGCTATCCCGACGGGCGGATCGGCCAGGTAAACCGCGCCTTTGAGCAATTGACCGGATACACCGCCGCCGAACTGCACACGCTCGACTGGTGTGCCGTGCTCACACCGCCGGAGTTGCGCGACTATGAACGGCGAAAACTCGCGGAGATCCAGGGTGCTGGCCAGCCCGTCCGCTACGAAAAAGAGTATGTGCGCAAAGACGGCACTCGCGTGCCCATCGAACTGCTCGTCACCCTTCGCCGCGCCGCTGCGGGCCAGCCGGAGTTCTATTACGCTTTCATCAACGATATTACAGCCCGCCGGGAGGCCGATGCGGCGCTGCATGCCCAGGCCGAACAACTGCAGCGCTCCCGGCAGGCGGCGTTGAATCTGGCCCGCGACGCCACCATTGCCCGCCGCCAGGCCGAGGAGTCCGCGGCCGCGTTACGCGAGAGTGAGCGGAAATTGATCGGAGTGCTGGAGAGTATGCCCGATGCATTCGTCAGTTTCGACACGCAACTGCATTTCACGTATGTGAATGCCAACGCCGAACGCCTTCAGTCCGCGCGTCGCGACGATTTTCTCGGCAAAGACGTGCGGGGCATCTACTCGGATGAGCAATCCCAATATCTCATAAGCGAGTGCGAGCGGGTGATCAGGGAGCAGACCGCGGTGACCCTCTCGTTCTACCATACCGGCTTCAACCGGTGGCTCGAAGGCCGGGCCTTTCCGACGCCCGATGGGGTGTCGATCTTCTACAAGGATGTATCCGCGCAGATCAAGGCGGAAGAAGCCCTGCGGCGGAGCGAAACGCGCTGGAACGCTGCCATCGAGAACTTCGCCATAGGTGCCATCATCGCGAGCGAGGACGAGCAGGTCATCTATTGGAACCCCGCCGCACGCGAGATGCACGGTTACACCCGCCCGGATCAGGGACTCGAGCCGCTGGAGAAGACGCCCGTCACCTTCCAGTTGTGGACGCTGGACAGCAGCCACATGCTCGAACTGGATGAGTGGCCCATGCGGCGGATCAAACGCGGCGAAGTCGTGCGGAATCTGGAACTGCGAGTCCGCAGGCCCGACCAGGGTTGGGAGAAGATCTTCTCGTACAGCGGCGCGATGGTCGAGACCGCCAACGGGGAACGGCTGATTTTTCTGTCGTGCTACGACCTGACCGAGTTGCGGCGGGCCGAAGAGTACCTGCGCGCGTCGCTCGAAGAGAAGGAAGTGCTGCTCAAGGAAATCCACCACCGGGTGAAAAACAACATGCAGGTGATTTCCAGCCTGGTGTCCTTGCAGGCTGACCAGACGCAGAATCCCGCCTTGCGCGAAGTACTCCGGGACGTGACCCATCGCGTGCGGTCGATGGCCCTGGTGCATGAAAAACTGTACCAGTCCGCCGACCTCGCCCAGATCGACTTTGCGGAATACACGCGCAGTCTGCTCAGCTACCTCTGGCGCGCTCACGGAACGCTGGCGGCGAACGTGCGGCTGACCGCGGACCTGCAACCGGTGCCGCTCCCGGTAAGCACGGCGGTGCCGTGCGGGCTCATCCTGAATGAACTGGCCGGCAACGCGTTGCGGCACGCCTTTCGGAAGCGTGAGGCAGACGTGGAGACGGCGGGGAGCCGCAACAGCGACCGGCCGGAGGTCAATGTGACTCTCAGCGCCGCCCCTGAGGGCCGCGTGTGCTTAAGCGTGCGGGACAATGGCACGGGACTGCCGGCCGGCTTCGACTGGCGTCAGACCAAAACCCTCGGCCTGCGTCTGGTGCAGATCCTTGCCGGACAAGTCCACGCGACGGTGGAGGTCGCGAGCGGCGAAGGGACCGGGTTTGTGGTAACGTTCATGAAGAAATGAGCTGCAAGTCCGAATCATGAAACTCGGGACATGTCCAATACCGGGGATCGGTCGCGAATGAAACTCGGGATCGTAGTCCTGAGATGCGAACCCCGGTGTCCGTCTTTGGAATCTGATCCTCTGATTTGACTTGAGTTCTGCTTTCGCCCTTCGGGTTCTTCTCTGACATGACAAAGACCACCGTACTGATCGTGGAAGACGACGCGATTGTGGCAGCCGACCTGGCCCGCACGCTGGAGCAGCGCGGCTATGAAGTGCTGGGGATCGCAGCGACCGGCGAAGACGCCGTCGTGCTGACCGTGCATCGGCGCCCGGATCTCGTGCTCATGGATATCTCGCTCGAAGGATCGATGGACGGTATTACCGCGGCGGAGGCGATCCGCAGCCAGTATGACGTGCCCGTGGTGTACCTGACGGCCCACTCTGACGCCGCCACTCTGGCTCGGGCCAAGCTCACAGGGCCGGTTGGCTATGTCCTCAAACCGTTCGACGAACGTGACCTGGCGACGCAGATCGAAATGGCGTTGTACCGTTTCCAGGCCGACCGGCAAGTGCGCGAGCAACGCGAATGGCTGCGAGTGACTCTGACCAGCATCGGCGATGCGGTGGTCGCCACCGATGCCGAGGGCCGCATCACCTTCGTCAATCCTGTCGCCGAGATGCTGACCGGATGGACGTCTGAAGAGGCAGCTGGCCAGCCGGTGGAGAGCGTGTGTCGACTCGTCAACGAGCAGACCGGCCAACCGCTGCCGGACCCCGTGGCGATTGTGCTGCGCGAGCGCCGTGCGGTGGGCCTGGCCAACCATGCTGCACTGGTCACCAAGGACGGTCGCACCGTGCCCATCGAGGACAGCGCGGCGCCGATACGGGACGACGCCGGACAGGTATTGGGCGCAGTGCTGGTGTTTCATGACGTGACCGAAAAACGCCGGGTGCAGGAGGCGCTGCGGCAGGCGAAGGACGAGCTGGAGCAACGTGTTCAGATGCGCACCGCGGACCTGCGGCAGGCCATGAACTCGCTGCAGACCGAGCGTCAGCGGTTCCGGGACGCGCTGGACCGTTTGCCGGCTTACCTGGTATTGCTTTCGCCGGACTACAGCGTGCGGTTTGCGAACCGCTTCTTCGAAGAACGCTTCGGCGCGTCGCACGGGCGGCGGTGTTTCGAGTACCTGTTTCAACGCACTGAGCCGTGCGACAACTGCGAGTCGTTCAAGGCTCTCCAGAAGCGCTCGCCCCATCGCTGGGAGTGGACCGGTCCGGACGGCCGTACGTACGACATCTATGACTTCCCCTTCACGGACGTGGACGGCTCGCAGTTGGTGATGGAGGTGGGCCTGGACATTACGCAACGCAGGCAGGCCGAAGCGGAACTGGAGCGGCATCGCCATCACCTGGAGGAGATGATTCAGGAACGCACCAGTCAACTGGAAGCCGTCATGCAGACACTGCCCGTCGGCGTGGCCATCTGCAACGCGGAGGGCGGCAACATCCGCTCGAACCCCGCCTTTGAGCGGATCTGGGGCGGCCCCCGGCCGGAAACCCGCGACTTCGCCGATTACGTCTGCTACAAGGCATGGTGGGCCGAAACGGGCGAGCCGGTCAAGCCGGACGAGTGGGCGTCGGCCCTGGCTGTGCAGAAGGGCGAAACCGTGGTTGGCCAGGAAATGCAGATCCAGCGGTTCGATGGCACGCGAGCTTTCATCTACAACAGCGCCGCGCCGATCCGTCGCGCCGACGGCCACATCGTCGGCAGTGCCGTCGCCATTATGGACGTCACCGCCCGTGCCGAGGCGGAGGAACGGCTGAAGCACGCCAAGCAGGCGGCGGAAGCGGCCAACGCGGCGAAGAGCCAGTTCCTGGCCAATATGAGCCACGAGCTGCGCACGCCCATGAATGCCATTCTCGGCATGATCGACGTGGCTCTGCCGAAGGCAACCGACCCGATCGTGCAGGACTGTCTGCAGACGGCCAGAGGTTCGGCTGATCTGCTGCTGACATTGTTGAACGACCTGTTGGACTCCGCCAAGATCGAGTCGGGCAAACTGGAACTGGAATCGGCCCCGTTCAGCCTGCGGCGGATGTTGGATCAGATTACACGCGTCCTCGGCGTGCGCGCCAGCGAAAAGGGGCTGCGTTTCTACTGCCGATTGCCCGACGCGGCGCCGGACGCGGTCATCGGCGACCGGATGCGTCTGCAGCAGATCCTGCTCAATCTGGCCGGGAACGCCATCAAGTTCACCGACCACGGTGATGTGGAGATCGACCTGCGCGCCCGGTCGCAGGAGGGAGAAGTTGATCTCGAATTCGCGGTACGTGACGCCGGAATCGGCATCCCGCCCTCCGGTCTGGAGTTGATCTTCCAGCCCTTCGCCCAGGCCGACGCCTCGATGACGCGGCGTTTCGGAGGCACCGGACTCGGGCTCTCGATCTGCAAGAACCTGGTGGAGATGATGGGGGGACGCATCTGGGTCGAAAGCCAGGTGGGACAGGGCAGCACGTTCCACTTCACCGTCCGCCTGCCGGTTGCAGCGGAACTCCCGGCCGACTTCGACGCTCCCGTCGCTGTCCCCGCGACGCCCTGCGCCCCGCTGCGCATCCTGCTGGTCGAAGATAACCTTGCGAATCAGAAGCTGGCCACCTACATCTTGCAGGACCGGGGCCATCGGGTGGAAATCGCAGGCGACGGTCAAGAGGCCATCTGCCTTACCGGGCAGAATCGCTACGACGTAATCCTGATGGACATGCAGATGCCGGGCATGAACGGACTGGAGACCACGGCTGCTATCCGCCGTCAGCAAGACGCGGCGGCGGACAAGGGGGCAGGTCGATTCTGCCTGAACGGCGAGGAGGGTATGACGCACAAATCGCATGATTCCTCTCTTTCCAGGCGCGTGCCGATCATCGCCATGACGGCACTCGCGATGGCGAGCGATCGGGAACAATGTCTGGCAGCAGGAATGGATGGCTATCTTTCCAAGCCGATCAACGGCAACGAACTGATCGAATTAGTGGAAACGTCGGCGGCCGGTTCGCCCTCGGCCGCAGCCACGCCACCGTCGCACGAAGTCTCGCAAGCGGTGACGGTCGCGGCGTTTGATCCGGAGGTGGCGCTCCGGCGGTGCCTGGGCAAGCCCGCCGTGCTGGCGGAAGTGATACAGTGCTTCCTGACCGATGCCGTGAGCATGCTGCCCCAGATGCGCGCCGCGTTGCAGCAGGGTGACCTCAAGGAAGCCGGCCGTCTGGCTCACCAGTTGAAAGGAACCGTGGACTACCTGGGTGCCGAACCGACCCGTGAAGCTGCCCTGCGTGTGGAGCAGTTCAACAAGATGAGCGGCGTTTCCGCGTCCGATGCAGAGGCCGCCGTCGACTCGCTTGAGCGCGAGTGCCGCACGCTGACCGCGGCACTGCAGGAATATGCGCTGGTGAACAGGCTGAAGTCCGGGGACCAGGCCCAGGCTTCTTCGCCGTGATCTGTTGTTCCGCGAATGCCGGGAGTAAATGCCGCGATGCAGAACCGCCGGCGCATTTCCCTGGCGGCAACGCAGAACCCTCGGCCGACGATCCCCTCACCTCCCGGTTTCAATTACGCCCGCGTTGATCGGTTGAATCCGCGTTTTCACATTCTTCCCGCCAGCATTCCGAACATTTTGAATAATATCGCCGCAGTCACGATCGCAGCCATCCCGATGGCCAGCCACTTCCAGTGCCGGCGTATTCTCGTCTTCAGCCAGCGCATCCGAGATTCGCGGTGCCCGGCGTCGGCGCATCTGCGGCAGATGTACTCCCCGTACCCGTTCCTGTGGCACAGTTCTCGCGGTGTGCTGCCGCCGCACCACGCACACTCCTTCAAAGCGTTCGAGTCATTCCGCTTCGGCCACTTGGCGTAGCACGGTTCGCACAGATACTCGTTATTGAGATTCTTCCATCTCGCAGTGTCCGTCACGTCCGTTCCACACGACCGACAGCTGACCTTTTTCGGTCTTCTTTTCAGCATGCTTCATTCGCCTTCCACTGCCTCGATGTTACTTATGCGTGCTGCCGGGTGCCCTTATCGGGCGCATTCCAGCGGTCGGTTGTCAGTGAGCCCATGCCGGTTCTGCTGCAGGAACCGGCCCATCTCCGATCCTTGACAGACGGTCACGTTCCAGGCCGGCGGTGCTGCGGTGATCGCTGCGGATTCTCACGTCAGCCATGTGTTAAGTGCCTCTACCAGGGCCTTCGGTGATATGGGCTTGGTCAAGTACCCGTTCATGCCGGCCTCCAGGCATCGCTCCCGATCGCCCTTCATGGCGGCCGCCGTCATGGCAACGATCGGAATCTGGTGGTTGTGCACCGGGGATTGGGGATCGCGAATGATACGGGAGGCCTCCAGTCCGTCCATTTCGGGCATCTGCATGTCCATCAGCACCAGGTCGTAGGCCTCGCTTTGCAGCGTCTCAACGGCTTCCGCGCCGTTTTCCACAGCGCTGGCCTGCAGCCCCAGTTGGCACAGGATGCCCAGGGCCACCTCCCGATTGACGCGGTTGTCTTCAACTACCAGAATTCTCGCCCCCTGTCGGTGCACGGCAGGTATGGGGCCATGGGCTGATCGCACCAACTCTGCTGGTCCCGTGGCCGCATGCGTGTCGGATTTCGGCCGGTCAGGTTTGCCCAACCGCGCAGTGAACCAGAATTCCGCTCCTACCCCCACCTCGCTGGTGACGCCGATCTCGCCGCCCATCAATTCTGCGAGTTGCTTGGAGATTGCCAAACCCAGCCCGGTGCCGCCAAAGCGGCGCGTGGTGGAAGCGTCGGCCTGCGTGAACTTCTGGAACAGCCTCTGCTGCTGCGCGGGAGTAATGCCGATGCCGGTATCCCGGATAACGAAGCGGAGCATGAAGCTGTCGTCCGTTTCCGAAATCAGACCGGCCTCGATCGAGATCAGACCGAGCTCCGTGAATTTCACCGCGTTGCTTGCGAGGTTCGTCAGAATCTGACGCAGTCGCACCGGGTCTCCATACGCATGGAACGGCAGGTTCGGCGCCGCCGTGCTGAGCAGTTCGAGCCCCTTTTCCCGTGCTCGCGGGGCCACCTGCGCGGCGACTTCGTCCAGCATGGCCCGCAGGTCGAAATCGACCGCCTCCAGTTCCACCCTGCCGGCCTCGATTTTTGAAAAGTCCAGAATGTTGTCGACGAGTGTCCGCAGGGATTCGCCGCTGGTGCGAATCGTCTCGGCATACCGCCGCTGCTGCGTATCCAACTCCGTGTCCATCAGCAGTCCGGTCATGCCGATCACGCCATTCAGCGGTGTGCGGATCTCGTGGCTCATGTTGGCCAGAAAGTCGCTCTTCGCGGCGTTGGCCTGCTCGGCGGCTATTCGAGCCGTTAGAAGATCCTTCTGCGCTTGCGTGCGCTCGGTGATGTCCTGCGTGATGCCTCGCGCGCCGAGGTATTCACCTGTGCCGCTGAACTTCTTAGTTGCCCTGAACTCGACGTCGTATAGTTGACCGTCTTTGCGTCGAGCACGAGCCTGGATCGGTGGCATGGGCTCCCGGCTTGCCATGCCGGACAACAGCCAGTCGATCATGCGGCGCTCGTCGTCGCCTGCGTGGAGTCCCGCGGGCGTCTCTCCGAGATACTCCAAGGGGGAATAGCCCGTCAGTTCCTGAAACTTGGGAGAAAGGTAAGTGAAACGTCCCTGAGCGTCGAGTTCCCAAATACATTCGCTGATGTTTTCGACGAGAGACCGAAATCTCTCTTCGCTTTCCCGCAAAGCTTCTTCTGCAGCCATGCGCTTGGTGACATCCTCGATCATGCACAAGTGACACGGATTTTTGAAATTCCGCTGCGACACCGGCGCGATCGTGATGCTGATCCAGACCAGCGAGCCGTCCGGACGGATGTATCGCTTGTTCATCTGGAAGCCTGGAATCTCTCCCGCGTTCAGCCGCGCCATATCGTCGAGATCGAGCTGCACATCGTCCCGGTGCGCGATCTGCATCCAGTCGATCGTGGCCATTTCCTCGCGCGATCGTCCAGCAATCTCCGCGAAACGGGAGTTCACTTCATAGATCCGGCCGTTCCGTGAGTCGATCAGCGCGACGCCGAGCGGCGCCTGCTCGAACATGGCCCGGAACAGCGAGTCCGAGGCAGCGACCTGTTCGAAGGCCTCCATGGTACGGGCCTGTTCGGCTATCAGTTCCGCCGTGCGGATTGCGACGACTTGTTCCAGTTCGACATTCCACTGTCGGGTCTTTTCCTGCATCTCGCGGCGTTCGGTGACGTCCATGCAGATGCCGGTCATGCGCAGGGGACGGCCCGCATCATCGTAGGACGCCCGGCCTATCGCGCTGATCCAGCGCACCTTGCCGTCCGGATGCACGACACGATACTCGGAGTCAAGCAGAGCGTGCTGTCGAATCGACTCGTCGATGCGTGTGCGTGCGGAAACACGGTCCTCCGGATGCAGCGACGCTTCCCAGTCCGCGAACGACGGGCGGCAGGCATCCGGATTCAACCCGAACAACGTGAAGATCTCGGGCGACCAGTTAAGTTCCCCGGACTGAATGTTCCATTCCCAGATTCCCTGCCCGGCGGCTTTCTGGGCCAATTCCAGACGCTCATTCGAGCGCAGCAAGGCGAGTTCCGCTGCCTGACGCTCGGTGACGTCCCGCGCCGTGGCGAGGTAATGCCGCTCTCCCGCCAAGTCGAAGCAGTTGACGTGGACTTCCACGGGAAAAGTCGAGCCGTCCTTGCGGCGATGACACCCGCTCATCGTTACGGAATCGCCCGGACGCATTTGGCGACAGATGTCTTGGGCCGAAGTCAGATCGAAGTTGATATCGATGTCCGGCAGGCTCAGCCGACTTAATTCTTCCCGGGTGTAGCCGAGGCTGGTGCAGGCCTGCAGGTTGGCGTCGCAGAATTGAATGAGGGAATCATGCACTAAAATGGCGTCGGGAGCCTGGTCGACATACGTACGAAAACGGGCTTCGCTCGCGCGCAAAGCGGCTTCCATACTCTTCTGCTTCGTGATATCGGTCAGCGTGACGCGGCATCCATCGGCCGGACTCTGATCGTTCACGGGCACGATCAACAACTGGACGTGCCGCGTCTTGCAGCCGGTGCGCACGATGGCGCATTCGCAGGACTGGCGGGCACCCGACTGCAGCGTTTCCCGCATCGCCAGGAAACATGTATCGCGGTCCTCGGCTGCGACCAGGGCCGCGAGCACCGCACCCTCGACTTTGCTTCGCTCCAGGCCGAGCAGGTCGGCGGCCGACAGATTGCATCGCTCGATGCGGTATGTCGGCCCGATCGTGATGTAACCCACCGGAGCGAGTTCGAAGAGTTCGAAATACTGGTCGCGGATTTCGGTCAGTTCCGCCTGGGTGCGGCGGAGTTCCTCGTTCTGCACCAGCAACTCGATCTGTTGAACCTGCAACTCGTGAACCAGTCGTTGCACCTGATCCGGACTCATGGCCGAAACGTCCGGCTGGCCGAGCTTCAACCGTCTTTCGTCTCGCCGGCGCAGGGAATGCCCGTCTGACGAATCAGGGTCATTAGGATACGGCATAACTTGTTAGTCGTTCCGTTAACGCTGCCTTACCGGGCGCAATGAGTGGCATTTGCGGAAGTGCGTCGTCGCCTCCGGCGGCTTTTTCAACTTCCGCTCCATGACGCATTTTTGATGTTCCGGTATCCTCCAACGGTCTCACGACACAGCATAAGTGATGTGGCAGATGAGTATCTGTCGGGAATATGGCACTGTCAGGGAAAACCGCAGTGCAAGTGCCGCGCGGACCGTGCCGGCCTCTGCGATTCCGGGCGTTTTCACAGATATTTGCGACGTGTAGAATTCAACCTTACATGAGACCACTTCGGCCGCCCCCTCTGTTCGCGTTGAGGCTTTTCGCTGCAGAGTCCGCTCGGCACCCCAGGAGAAAGGGACCTCGTGCAAGAGCCGCGCCCTCAGGATTCGCGACAAGAAGAACCCCGGAAAACCCCGTCCGACGCAGAACGAGAATCGCCGGCCATGGAGGACGTGTCGGCCGAGCACGCCGCCGAGCGAGACGAGCACGCCTTGCTCCAGCAACTGCAATTGCGCCAACTCGAACTGGAGGTACGGAATAAGGAGTTGCTCGACGCCAAGGCGGCACTGCGGCAACTCAATGCGGCCCTTCAGCAGACGGTCGCCGAGCAAACCGCGGCGCTTTCCAGCAGCGAGTTGCTGTTGGCAAAACAGTTCGACGAATTGGAGCAGGTCTATCGGACGGCGCCCGTCGGTCTGGCCTACCTGGATCGGGATCTTCGTTACGTCCGAGTCAATGATCTCCTGGCGGCCATGAACGGCAAGACCGCAGCCGAGCACATCGGGCGAACTCCCGCGGAGATCATCCCTGATATCGCGACGGACGTGCTGGCCCTGATGCGGCAGGTTTTGCACACGGGTCAGCCGGTGCTCGATGTCGAAGTGTCCGGCACCACTGCGGCGGAACCGGGGACGCAGCGGCAGTGGATCGCCCACCATTATCCGCTCAAGTCCGACGACGGCCAGATCCAAGGGCTGAGTGCCGTGGTGGTGGACGTCACCGATCGCAAAAAGGCCGAAGCGTCGCTGGCGGCCAGCGAGGAGCGGTTCCGGCTGTTCATGGACAACAGCCCGACGATCGCGTGGATCAAAGACGATCAGGACCGGTATGTCTATTTCAGCGGCGCTTACGAGCGACGTTTCGGCGTTCGGCTGGCCGACTGGCGCGGCAAGACCCCTGCCGATAGATGGCCTCCTGACGTTGCCGCCGAGTTTCGCAAGATTGATCTGACCGTGCTCGCCACCGGTCAGCCTCAACAGGTCATGACATCCACCCCCAACCCGGATGGCAGCAGTTGCTCCTGGCTGAGCACCATGTTTCCCTTCCGGGATGTTTCGGGCCGCGCCTACTTGGGCGGTATCGGCCTGGATATTTCCGAACGCCTGAAAGCAGAGGAGGCGCTGCGAGAGAACACGGTCACTCTGCGGAGCTTTTATGAAAGCTCTCCGATGATGATGGGGATTGCCGAATTGGACGGCGATCGAGCGGTCGTCATTGACGGCAATCGAGCCTATGCGGTTTTCCGCAGTCTGCGACCGAAGGGTCTGGCGGATAGGCCGGCCATGGAACTGTGCGATTCCGGGGATTTCGAGCAGATGTGGCTGAATAACTGCCGGCGGAGCCTCGAAGGCGGAAAGCCGGTCCGTTTCGAGTACCAATGCCCTCGACTTGACGGCAAACATTGGCTCAGTGCGACGGTCTCCTTTATCGGCATGGGTACGAACGGGAATCCCCGGTTCTGTTTTGTGGCGGAAGACAACACCGACAACAAGCGGCTGGAAAAGGAAAAAGAGGAGGCTCTTGTATGGCTGGCGATGGTCGAAGAAACGGAACGCCATCGCATCTCGCGAGAGTTGCACGATCAGACATCGCAGCAACTGGCGACCTTGTCGGTGCAGCTCAAGAGCCTGGAAGCTGAGCACGCCGGCAATCAGCCATTGAACGAACGGCTGCGGCTGCTGCGCAAGACCGTGGGCGACCTCCAGGAACACATCCGACAGATCGCCTGGGAGATGCACGCGGGCGAATGCGTCAAGGGCGATCTGCAGAACGCGCTGCGCGAGTTTCTCCAGGAATGGTCCGAGATTGTGCAGGTGCCCGTGGATTGCGAGTGCCGCAACCTTACCTGTCCGCCGCTGCCTGCCCCGATCGAAGTCACGCTGTTCCGAGTCACCCAGGAGGCGCTGGCCAACGTGAGCAAACACGCTCGTGCGCGCCGCGTCAGTGTATTGCTCGAATGCGACGCGTCCGTCGTACGACTGACGGTGGAGGACGACGGATGCGGCTTCGACGTCGACGCCGTCGAGAAGTTGCCCGGCGCCGAGCGGCGGTTGGGGCTGCTGGGAATGCGGGAGCGTGTTTCGCTGGTCCGCGGAACGTTGCTGATCGAATCCGCACCGGGTGCCGGCACGACGATTCTCGTGCGCATTCCCCTTCCGACCGAGGCTCAACGGCAATGAAGAAGCTCCGTCTATTCCTGGCCGAAGACCAGACTATCCTCCGGCACAGTTTGAAATCGCTGCTGGAAAACGAGCCCGATCTGGAAGTCGTGGGCGATGCGGGCGATGGTGAGGAGGCCGTCAGGCAAGTCCGTTCGCTGCGGCCTGATATCGTGGTGATGGACGTTTCCATGCCTCGAATGGACGGCGTGGAAGCGACGCTGGCGATCAAGCAGGCCTGCCCGGACGTGAAGGTGCTGGCGCTGACCGTCCACGAAACCAAGACCCACATCCGGCAGATCCTGAAAGCCGGCGCGTCGGGCTATATCGTCAAACGTTCGGCAGCCGAGGAACTCATTCAAGCTGTTCGCTCCGTGGCTGCAAAGGGGATTTATCTGGATCCGATTGTCGCGGCGAAACTCGTGTCCGGCCCCACCCCGCCCGCTCCTGAAATCTCCGCCGAAGACAAACCTCGCGCCGAGCAATTAAGCGACCGTGAAGCAGAGGTCCTGCGGCTGATCGCACTCGGCTACGCCAACAAAGAAATCGCCGCGCTGCTAAACGTCAGTGTAAAGACCGTCGAGACCTTCAAGACCCGTTCGCTGGAAAAACTCAAGCTCAGCAGCCGGGTGGACATCGTGCGCTATGCGATCGAACGCGGTTGGCTGACGACATCGGAGCGTTGAGGCGGCCGGGGGGGGGTAGTTCGTGCAGGATCGCGAGGGTTGTCGGTCGATGCCCGACTCTGGCAGCTCAGAAGACCGGGACAGATTCTGCCGTCCCCCGGCGTAACGTTCCGGAAAGGCTGCCCGGCCGGCTCGCAAGGGTCGGGACGCGGAGCCGTCGCATCCTCAACTCCTTCAACTCACTCGGATTTCGCGGGGAGCCACTTGTTCAGTGCGACAACCAGGGCGTGGGGCGATACGGGTTTGGTGACGAAGTCGTTCATCCCCGCTGCCAGACAACGCTCGCGATCGGCGTGCATGGCGGCGGCCGTCATGGCAATGACGGGAATCTGGTGATTGTGCACCGCCGAATCGGGATCCCGGATAATGCGGCAAGCCTCCAGCCCGTCCATCTCCGGCATCTGCACGTCCATCAGCACCAGGTCGTATCCCTCGCCGCGCAGGGCCTCAATCGCTTCCACGCCGTTTTCGACCGCGCCGGCCTGCAGTCCCAATTTACGCAGGATGCCGAGGGCGACCTCCTGGTTCACGATGTTGTCTTCCGCCACCAGGATTCGTGCGGAGGGCCGGAGCAGCGCGGGCAGCGATTCTCGTTCGCCGCGCCGGCGGGCGGGTTCCAGCACGGGTTGTGCGGCCAGCACGTGGCACAGGCAATCGAGCAGATCCGACTGCCGCACGGGCTTCGTCAGGCAGGCAGCAAAGCCCTGCTGTGTCAATTCCTCAACGCTGCCGTGTGAGCCGAGTGAAGTCAACAGCACAAGCCGGGTCGATGCCAGGCCGGCGTCGGCGCGGATGATGCGGGCCAGCGCGATTCCGTCCATGTCCGGCATCCGCATGTCGATCAAGGCGGCCCCGAACGGGCGTTGCTCGTCGCGGGCACGCGCCAGCGAACAGAGGGCAATCGAACCGTCCGATGCGGCTTCGGCCTCGATTCCCCAGGCGGCCAGCTGGGCCAGCAGGATTTCGCGGTTGGAAGGGCTGTCGTCCACGATGAGTATGCGTGCGCCGCGCACATCGACCGGCGGTACGGCGGCAACTGGCGCCTGGTTCGATTTTTCCAGCCGGGCCGTGAACCAGAATTCGGAACCGACTCCGGCCGTGCTGGTCATGCCGATCTCGCCGCCCATCAATTCGGCCAGTTGTCTGGAGATGGCCAGTCCCAGTCCGGTGCCGCCAAAGCGGCGCGTCGTGGAAGCGTCGGCCTGCGTGAACTTCTGGAACAGACGCTGCTGCTGATCCGGCGTGATGCCGATGCCCGTGTCACGGATCACGAAGCGGATCAAGGCATCGGTTTCGGTTTCCGAAACGAGACCGGCCCGCATCGAGACCTCGCCGCGCTCCGTGAACTTGATGGCATTGCTCGTGAGGTTGGTCAGGATTTGACGCAGACGCCCCGGGTCACCGCACAACTGCAAGGGCAGGTCCGGCGCCGCGGCGCATACCAACTCGAGCCCCTTGTCCTGCGCACGCAGGGCGAGCGGTGCGGCGCACTCGTCCAGGACGGTCCGCAGGTCGAAATCGATGGCCTCCAGTTCCAGTCGGCCGGCCTCGATTTTGGAGAAGTCGAGAATGTCGTTGATCAGAGTCAGCAGGGATTCCCCGCTGGTGCGAACGGTTTCGACGTATCGCCTCTGCTGCGCGTCCAGTCGCGAGTCCATCAGCAGTCCGGTCATTCCGATCACGCCATTTAACGGCGTGCGGATCTCGTGGCTCATGTTCGCCAGGAAGTCGCTCTTGGCAGCGTTGGCCAGTTCAGCCGCCGTTCGAGCCAAATGCAGACTTTCCTGCATGCGTTTGCGCTCGGTGATGTCCCGCGCGACACCTCGCATACCTGCGAAGGTACCGTCATGAAGAAACACGGGAACCCCGTTGGCCTCGGCCACGATGCGCCGACCATCCAGACAGTAGAACGGGAATTCCAGGCCGGAGAACGGCAGATGATGTTCCAAATGCCTCTGCATGTGTTCCTGGACCGGTTCGCGCTCACCCGCAGACAGGAGATCCGTGATCCGTTTCCCGAGAACACTCTCGGGCGGAAAGCCCGTCATTGCTTGAAACCGGGGACTGAGATACGTGTAACGTCCCTGATCGTCGATCTCCCAGATGCAGTCGCTGGTGGTTTCGACCAGCGACCGGAACTTCTCTTCGCTTTTCCGCACGGCCTCTTCCGCGGCCTTGCGCTCGGTGATGTCCTCGATCATGCACAAGTGACGGGGGCTGTCGATGTTCCGCTGCGCCACGGGCGCGATCGTCATGTTGATCCAGACCAGCGAGCGATCCGGACGGATGCACCGCTTGTTCATCTGGAAGCCGGGGATTTCCCCCGATTTCACCCGCGCCATGTTCTTCAGTTCCGGCTGCACATCGTCCGGATGAGTAATCTGCATCCAGTCGATTATCGCCATCTCCTCCCGGGTCCGCCCGGCGATTTCGGCGAAGCGGGGATTCACTTCGCAGATCTTCCCCGTCAGCGAATCGATGAGAGCGACGCCCAAAGGTGCCTGCTCGAACATGGCCCGGAAGCGTGACTCCGAAGCGGCAACCAAGGCCATGGCCTGGGAGGTGCTGGCCTGCTCGGCGGTCAGTTCCTCCGTGCGATCCGCCACCAACCGCTCCAGTTCGACGTTCCACTGCCGGATCTTGTCCAGCATGGTGCGTCGCTCGGTGACATCCATGCAGATCCCGGTCATGCGGATCGCATGGCCCGCGTCGTCGTACACCGCCCGGCCTGTCGCACCGATCCAGCGTACCAGCCCGTTCGGATGTACTACGCGATATTCGGTATCAAACAGGGTGCGGTCTCGCAGGGACTTTTCGAGGGCCGCCAGCGCGGCAACCCGATCGTCGGGATGCTGCGACGACTCCCAGGTGGCGAACGTGGCCGTCTGCGTCTCGCGGTCCAGGCCAAAGAGCTGGAACATCTCGGACGACCAGTTGAGTTGGTCGGTAATGATGTTCCAGTCCCCAGATTCCCTGCCCCGCAGCCTGCTTCGCCAGTTCCAGGCGCTCGTTCATTTGCAACAGCGCGAGTTCCGATTGCTTGCGAGCCGTAATATCCAGGACCACGCCGTCCATCCGCTGCGGCAAACTCTGAGCGTCGCAATAGACCCGCCCGGTATCGCTGAGCCAGTGTTGCGAGCCGTCGGGCCACAGAACCCGGTATTCAATGGCGAACGTGCCCCGCTCGACAACCGCACGACGCACGGCCTCGGCAGCCGCTTCCCGGTCCGCCGGATGGAGGCAGGCCAGCCAGTTCTCGTAGCTGGGTTCGCTTTCCGGTGAATGCCCGAACAGGGCGCGGTAAGTGTCCGACCATGCCGCATGATTGCTCGTCAAATCCAAGTGCCAGCTTCCGAGCCTGGCGCCATCGAGAGCAAACCGCAATCGCTCCTCGGCCTGCCGAAGTTCCGTCTCGCGCCGCTCGCGGTCCGTGACGTCGCGCACCAGAGCGAGGCAGCATGGCTGCTCCGCCAAATCGAGCCGGCCGACGCGGCCTTCGACCGGAAATGTCGATCCGTCCTTGCGCCGGTGTCGTCCATTCAGTGTGACCGTCTCGCCTGGAGTCATCCGGAGCGAAATGTCTCGGATCTGCGTCACGTCGAATTCCGTTTCGATATCCCACACGCACATCCGCAGCAACTCCTCCCGGCTGTAGCCGAGGCTGGTGCAGGCCTGCGCATTGACATCGAGCAGTCGCCCGGACAAGTCGTGCACAAACACGGAATCGGCTGCCTGGTCGACATAAGCGCGAAAACGCGCCTCGCTCGCGCGCATCGCCAGTTCCGCCTGCTTGCGCCCGGACAGATCAAAATGCGTACCCACGATTCGAACGACCTTTCCGTCCGATTCGCGTCGGATCGGATAGCCGCGAGACAGGATATGCAGGTAATGTCCGTCCTTGTGCCGCAGGCGGAACTCAACGGAGTAGTCGCTCTCGCCCCGCAGCACGGCATCCACCAGGTGGAGCGACCGTTCTTTGTCGTCGGGATGCATGAGACGGAGCCAGGCGCTTGCGTGGTGCTCGATCTCGTCCGCTGAATAGCCCAACATCTCCTTGTATCGCGGCGAGTACCAGACTTCGTTTGTCTCCAGGTTCCAGTCCCACACGCCGTCCTGCGTTGCCCGCACGGCAAGATCAAACCGCTCCTGGCTGATCCGAAAATCTCCGTCAGCGAGTTCTGGCCGTCGCATTCCGGCCTGCGGCAACGGGCTGGGATCGATCGATTCGGCCGTCCGTTCCGCGATCCGCCGTTCCAGATCGGGGATGTTGCTGAGGATGGCTCGCAGCAGGTGCTCGCTCCGACGCAGCTGCGCTTCGGACTGCCGCAGTTCGGCAAGCTCGGCGAGCAGTTCTTCCTTGGATTTTTCCCGGTCGTTCATAACTGTGCCGCAACCTTGCTATCCGGTCGGAAATTTCCAGCGGTCAGCACGATACGAAAACGACGATCCAAAACGGGGCAGTCGACACGAGAGTTTCAGTACCGATTGCGGTCGCACGCTTGGGATTGCGGTCGACCTCCCTCCGCGTTCTCATGCATGGGCGGTAGCTCGTTATGTTACAACGACTCGGTCATCCGGCCAAAATTCTGCCTGGCTTGAGCCGCAAATTCGGGTGGAAGCCTGCTCTGCGCGGGACGTAGCCGTTCACGGAGTGGGCCGGTTTTCGATAGTGGCGAACCGCGTAGCCGCGTCTCTCCGAGACGCGCGGACTTCGCGTCTCGGAGAGACGCGGCTACGTGGGCCCATCCCGTGAACGGTTACGCGCGGAACCGAGGTCTCCTGTGGCAGTACCTTCTTTCCGGATCTGCGAAACGTTGGCCCGCGCGGCCATTTTCAATGCGGCGGCCAGTGTCACCACGAAGAAGTCGCCCTGACATACTGATTGTGCACGTGCCGCTGAGGCCTTCACGATTGTACCGCCGCTGTTAACTTGCGCTTATCGCAATTGGATGAGCGGAGATGTCGGGTGGACGAATACGAAATCCGGGGTTCGCGGCGCAACCGCCGATCCGGTTCGAAAACGGGGGAGATCCCGGGGCCGGCTTTCATCGGCTCAGTGCAGAACGCGTCCGTCTCAATGAAGGTACTCGTTCATTGGGTGGAGGACGACGTGTGTGTCTGTGCTTCGACCTTCAGGATGACCACCGTGATATCGTCCTGCTGGGGGGCATCCTGTGCAAAGGCACGGGCGCAGCCGTACAGCGTCTCGACGATTTCGCGAGCCGGACAATGCCGATTGGCCCGCACGACGTCGATCGCCCGTTCAATCCCGTAGATGGTGCCCTGCGGCGATGTGGTCTCGGCGACGCCATCCGTCAGAAACAGAACCAGTTGGCCGGACACGAGGGTCCGCGGCGGTGCACTGGGGATGCATCCGGGCTGGACACCCAGGGGCGTGCTGGTCGGGCCCAACTCCTCTACCTCATCCGCGGGACCGAGCAGGTAACACCTGTGCCCGGCGGCCGAAAAGACGAAGCTGCCGTCGCTCGGATCCAATTGCGCCAGGAAAAGCGTTACAAAACGGCCGTCAACGCCGTCCGAGATCAGGAAATCATTCAGACGCGTCGCGAGTTGGCTGACATCCAGACTCAGCGGCAGCAAGGCTCGCATATAGGCCCGTGTTTGCGACATGACCAGAGCCGGGCCGAGACCATGGCCGCTGACGTCCGCCAGCACGACTCCCACGCGGCCGTCGGACATCGGAAAGTAGTCGAAATAGTCGCCGCCCGTCTCGTCCGCCGGATACGAGGCGCCGCCCAGATCATATCCGGTCACCGCCGGCGGCGCGCTGGGAAAGAAACTCTGCTGGATGCTTCGCGCCAGACGCAGTTGTTCCTGCGTGGCCGCCAGTCTTCTTTCCGCCTGCAGCCGGAGATAACGGGGAGTCGCGTCGCGCACGATGCCCGTGTAAAAGCATCGTTCACCCAACCGGGTTTCGCTGAGGGCCAGATCCAACGGGAAGATGGTCCCGTCCTTGCGCCGCCCGCGCACCTCAGCGCCGCTCCCCATGATCTTGGGCTGCCGGGTCTGTGAGTACCTGATCAGGTAGCCGTCGTGCTCTTCCCGCTCGGGGGACGGCATCAGCAGCGACACATTCCGGCCGATCAGTTCTTCTCGCAGGTAACCGAAGAGCTTCTCCACCGCCGGATTGCAGGTCTCGATGGTCCCCCGCTCGTTGATCGTGATGATGCCATCCACGGCCGTCTCGACGATGGCCCGGATGCGGGCCTCGCTCTCCGCCAGTTGCCGCTCGGCTCGCTTGCGATCGGAGATATCGCGCTGGATGCCGACGTAGCCGATCGCCTCGCCTGTGGCATCGCGGATCTGCGAGATCGTAGCCTCCGTGTCGTAAAGGCTGCCGTCCTTGCGTTTGTCAACGAACTCGCCGTACCAGGTTTCGCCGTCGGCGAGCGTCTGCCACAGCCGGCGGTAGAAGGCTCGGTTATGCTGTCCGCTCTGCAGCAGTCGAGGGTTGCGTCCCAATACCTCGGCAGGCGAGTACCCGGTGATCCGCTCAAAGGCCGGATTGACGTACTGGATCAGACCTGCGTCGTCGGTGATCAGAACGCTGTCTCCGATCGATTCCAGGGCCGCATCCAGACGCAGCCGCTCGCGCTCCTGAATCTGTCGTTGCTCGGTGATGTCGAGGAACGTCACGACGACGCGTGCCAACTCGCCGTCTGCACTGAATTCGGGCAGGGCATTGACCGACACCCAGCGGCGATCCCCGGCGCGAGGACGATTAATGCCGTGCACGAGATCCCGCAGCGGCTGCTTCGTTGCCAGAACGCGATTGACAGGATACTCGTCCGTCGGCAAGGGACTACCGTCCTCGCGCGCAAAGGACCACGCGGGATCGGTATAGTTCTTGCCCGGCATCTGAGTGGCGTCGACATCCAGCAGTTCCGCGGCCCGCTGGTTCGACAGCAGGATGCTCGTATCCGGAGCATGGACGACGACGCCGACGTGCAAGTGCTCGATCAGTTCACGATAGCTGAGTTCGCGTTCTCTGAGACTCTCTTCCGCCCGCTGGCGATCGGCAACTTCCTGACGCAGACCCGCATTGGCCGCCGTCAAGTTCTGGGTCCGAGCGCGGACGATCTGCTCCAACTCCTGATTGGCCAGCCGCAGGCGTTGCTCGGAAGCACGCCGCTGGGCGACCACGGCTGACACCGCCAATCCGGTCAGCGCGTACAGGTTCATAAACATCTGCAGATGGAACAGCGGCTGCTCTGCGGCCTCCTCGCGGAAGGGCCCTCGGCCCGTCCAGTGGCTGCCGATCGCGATGATCGAGAGGATCGCGGTGGCCAGCGTGACTTCCGTAAGTTCAAACCGCAGGCACAACCAGATCAGCAAGATCAAAGGGACGTACAACAGATGATGGGCGGTTTGCCCGGAAAGCCAGCCGCCGACAATGGCCTGACTGATCAGGACCAGCAGGGCCGACAGGGCCGCCAATTCGACCCAGCGGGGACCGCTCCAGGTGATGGGCTTCGGTTTCGCGTAGGCCAACGCCAACGGAACCAGGATCATCAGGCTGGCCACATCCCCCAGCCACCAAGTGCCCCAATTCGCCAGGGACTGGTGCCAGGTCATATCGCCGCCCATCGCCACACTGACTGTGCCCACCGTTGCCGCCACACGTGAAGACACGCAGGCCAGCAGCGTGAACAGAAAGACCTCTTCCACACGCCGAAACGGAGTCACTCCCTGAGGCAGCCAGCGGCGGCACAACCAGGCCGCCAGCAGCGCCTCGCAGGTGTTGCCGGTCGCCATTACGGCCGCGGCGGTCAGGGATAGGACAGGCATTTTCTCCAACAAGTCGCCCGGCCACGTGCCGGTTGCTACGGCACTCCCACCGGCGCCGAAGCCGACCAGCGCGTTCATTCCATTGGCCAGCAGAGCGCCCAGCCAGATCCCGGGCCATACGCGTGGGCCCAGCAGCAGTGCTGCGGCCACGGCAATCCCGGCGGCCGGCCAGACTGCGGTTGCAATCCGCGCCGGTTCGATGGCAAACGCCACCAGCCCGATCGCGGCAGCAACCAGGTAAGCCGCCGCTAACAGCGTGACCTGGAACAGGTAACGGACGATGGAATAGAGCATGCGGTGTCCTAAGGCCCGGCAGGTATTGCCCGGAGTGTTGGTCTCCCTTTGACCGCGCAGGCGATACGGAAGCCGATCAGGTCGTTGCTGACGTCCGGCGGCACGAAGCCGCGGTTGGCCGATCGACCGAATGGGGCGGTATCTCTGCAACTGCCCCCGCGCATGACTCGCGTACCAGACGCTCCGCCGGTCGGATCAAGCCGCGGGCTGATCCTGTAGTAGTCCGCTTGATAGCCGTCGGAATTCCATTCCCAGACATTGCCCGGCATGTCGTGCAGTCCCCAGGCGTTGGCCCGCTTCTCTCCCACGGGGCGGACGAGTCCCTTGGAGTTCGCCACGTACCAGACATACGCGGCAAGCTGGTCCTCCCCGTCGCCATAGAAATAGGCTGTGTCCGTTCCTGCGCGACAGGCGTATTCCCATTGCGCCTCGGAGGGCAGAGTGTAGGCACGGCCCTCGCGCGCACCGAGCCACCGGCAAAAGGCCTGGGCATCGTTCCAAGTGACGCAAACGACCGGGTGGTTGTCAGTCTTTTCGTAACCCGGGTTCCTCCAATTCATCTCCGGGACCCGCCTGTGCCGCGCCTCCGCGGAAATCCAAACCAACGAGCCGCCCAGTTTTTCTGTCTCCGTCAAAAAGTCGGTGGCTTCGACAAAGGTCTTGAACTGCCCGACCGTCACTTCGTGCGAGCCGAGGAGGAAGGGTTGGCTGATTTCGACTTCGTGCCGCGGTCCTTCTTCCGGCTTGTGACCGGGTTCGTCATCGGGCGATCCCATCGTGAATCGGCCCGGCGGTATCAATACCAGCTTCATCCCCAAGCTGTTCGTGGTCACGACCTCCACGCCGAGATATGCGGCCCAGGCCTTCTGCTGTTGCTTGCCCTGAGCGGGGGTGAAAGGTGCCACCGCCGGCGGCGGTCTATGCGCCCCTTTCGAATAATTGGAGTCGATCCGGGGTTTGCCCGCCGCGCCCTCGGTTTCGCCGCGGCGGAGCACGTGGGTGAGGCCCATCGATTCCGTCAGGATCAGCGCCAGGACGGGGAGCAACAGGATGGCCGCCGCCAGCCACTGGCGGCGGTTGGCGCCGATGGCGGGTTTCGGGCTGATGGCGGCGAGAAGGTCCAGCATGTCCCCTTGAGACTTGAGCTTCGCTTCACAAGCGGCCAGGAGGTCCGCCACCTCGCGGGCTGTTTGAAAACGCTCGTTCGGGTCTTTGGCGTGCAACCTTGCGATGATCTCGCACAGCCACTGCGGCGTTTCGGGAATGATCTCGCGAATCGGCCGGGGTTCGCCTTCGGCAACGCGTTTCATGACCGCCAGCGTGGACGAAGCTCGAAACGGAGGACGACCGCTGACCATCTGGTACAACACGCTCCCGAAACTGAACAGGTCGGCGCGTTGGTCGAGACGCTGCCCTTGGGCTTGCTCGGGGGCCATGTACATCGGCGTGCCGGCAATTATGCCGCTCTGCGTCAGGCTGGCGTCATCTGCGGCGCGTGCCAATCCGAAGTCGGTGATCTTGACCCGGTCCCGAATGCCGGTGTCCAGCAGCACATTGCCCGGCTTAATGTCGCGATGGATCAGTCCGATGGCATGGGCGGCGGCCAGCCCTTCCGCAATCTGCCTGCCCAAGTCGAGCACGGCACTCAAGTCAAGCGGCCCCACCTCGTCGAGCCGCTGCTGCAGCGTCTGGCCGGGAATGTACTCCATGACCAGATAGGGGAGCGGCTTCTCCTCGACCGCATAGACACTGACCACGTGCTCGTGGCGGATGCGTGCGGAGGCCTGCGCCTCGCGCAAGAACCGCTTTCGGGCCGGCGAGGTAACCGCCAGCTCCGGCGCCATGACTTTGATCGCGACCACACGCTGAAGCTTGTCGTCAAATGCCTTGAGGACCGTGCCGAAGGCGCCTGTCCCCAGAACCTCCAGAATCTCGTAGTGCGACAGACGTCCAAGAGAGTCCGGCCGCGTGGACGGCTGCAAGTACCCGAGTGGGACTTCGTCATGCGGGGGCTCCCGGCGTACTCCGGCGGCATTCACTGAATTGGCGTCGGAAGTCGCCGAATCGCACGTTCCGTCGTCAGGCGATCCGTTGTCGAACACGTGCAACATGGCGGCGTCGCCGCGTAACTGATCCAGCAGTTGCTCCGCTGCCGGGACTTGCATGAACTCGCGGTGGCCCTCGTGCGACGCCAGCAACGCTTCAACACTGACCAGGAGTCCGTCGTCGCCCGCACACGCCGACTGCAAGAAAGTTCTCCGCGCCTCAGGATCTTCGATCTCCAGAGCGGAAAGAAAGAGTTCTCGTTCGGTCATGTGACGTGCCTCGGTCGTTTCCAAGCAAGTCGCGCAGGCGGAAAGGGCCAGATGACGGCCTAACGGGGCGCTGTGAAGTAATGCGACTTTTCCTTCGTTCCTACGCCACGAAATGGCTATTTTTCCTCGCGCAGGCTCTCCGTTCCTGCCACCTCGCGATGCAGCCAGGCCCGTGCAAAGGCCCAGATGCGGTCTGCCGTGCGCGGGGAAATACCCATGATTTCGGCCGCTTTGGCGAGGGGAAGGCCCGCGAAGTATCGCAGATGGACGAGTTCGGTGGCTTGCGAGTCAACGCTTTTCAGACGCTCCAGCGCCGCATCCAGGGCCAGCAGGTCCTCGTGCACATCCGGCAGCCCGGTCGGAATATCCTCAAATTCTCGGCGTATCCACTGGCCGCCGTGCTTGATGCGTCTTTTGCGGCGTGCGTTTTCCACGAGAATCCGCCGCATCGCTGTGCCCGCCGCGGCAAAGAAATGACCACGGCTGTCCCAGTGCGGCGCCTCCTCACCCCGCTCCCGCTGCGGTTCCGATACCAGGCGCAAAAAGGCCTCATGCACCAGTGCGGTTGCCTGCAGCGTCTGACCGGGTTTTTCGTGTGCCAGCTTCGCCGCCGCCAGCTTCCGCAGTTCGTCATAAACCAGCGGCAGCAAATTGTCCGCCGCCGACGGATCGCCGGCCTGGATTTCCGACAGAATGCGGGTGACATCGGACATGGAGAGGAACTCGCCGTGGTTCGCGAATCGCCAGGATTATACCGTTTTCGATGCGGATGCGATAATTTCGTCTGGATGGGCAGAAGCGCAGGCGGGTAACCGTCCACGGGGGGGCCACGTAGCCGCGTCTCGGAGAGACGCGGCTACGCGGTTCGCCACTATCGAAAACCGGCCCACCCCGTGAACGGTTACCGCGGGCGGGAGTTCCCAGGCCAAGAAACGTCCGCACGGCTGCCGCAGGGCCTGAATTTCCGCGGAATTGCCGATAAGGCGGTGAGAACGGTGCAATTCCAGAAAATCTGCGTGACAAGTGCCCTCGTCTCGGCACTAGGATGTTGAGGTCGGTGGCAATACCGTTGATTCAGCGGTTGCGGCGCGGCCCGCGCGGCGAGCGGTCGCCGCTGCAGAGAACCGGTATACCGCTTGCGGCGCTGGCCGCTGCAGAAGGTGCAGTCCATGACACACCACTTCCCGGACGACGATCACGACAACGTCCCGCCGCCCGCCGGATCGACCTATGACCATCCCCAGGCGTCCGACGCTCAATTAGTCGAGATCCTGGATCAGTACCTGGCGGAACTGAAGACCGGAACGGCTCCTGGCCGAGACGAGCTGATTCAACGTCATCCGCAGTTGGCCGCGCGGCTGGAAGCCTGTCTGGCGGGGCTGGAGTTCATTCATCGCGCCGAGCGGGCCGGACCGGAGGCTCCGCAGCGTCTGGGGGATTTCCGGCTGCTGCGAGAAATCGGCCGGGGCGGCATGGGGGTGGTGTACGAAGCGGAGCAGATCTCTCTGGGCCGCCGCGTGGCAGTCAAAGTACTGCGGTTCGGCGCGGTTTCGGATCCGGAAGCCCTGGACCGCTTCCGTCGCGAGGCCGAAACGGTGGCACGGTTGCACCACACGAACATCGTGCCCATTTTCTTCGTGGGCAGCGAAGCCGGCGTGAACTACTTCGTGATGCAGTTCATCGAAGGCCGCAGTCTGGCCGACGTGTTGGCGGCCCGCGCCGAATCGCTGGATGTGCGGACCGCGGTGGAGTGGGGCTTGCAGGCGGCGGAAGCCTTGGCCCACGCGCATCAACGCGACGTGATTCACCGCGATGTCAAACCGTCGAATCTGCTGCTGGACTCGGACGGCCACCTCTGGCTGACGGACTTCGGCCTCGCCAAGCGTTTGGACGACGTCACCTTGAGCATGACCGGAGCGCTGTTGGGAACGCCGCGCTACATGAGCCCGGAACAGGCATCTGCGGCCCGGCACCGGACCGACCACCGCACCGACCTCTACAGCCTGGGTGCGACGCTGTACGAGTTGCTCACGGGCCGGCCGGTGTTTGCGGCCGACACACCGCATGAGGTCATCAACCAGATCCTGCACCAGGAACCGACGCCGCCGCAGCGTCTCCGTCCGGACCTGCCTCGCGACCTGGAGACGATCCTGTTGAAGTGCCTGGCCAAGGATCCGGAGCAGCGCTACCCGAATGCCCGGACGCTGGCCGATGACCTGCGGGAGGTGCTCGAGGGCCGGCCGATTCGGGCCCGGCGGGCAAGTGTCTTGGAACGCGGCGTTAAGTGGGTCCAAAGGCAAAGACGCAGCCTGACGCTGGCCGCAGTCTCCGCTTCGGCCGGCATCCTGCTTTTGCTCGGCGTCTTGGGCACCGGTTGGATGTACCGGCAGACGCGTCTCGGTTTCGTCGAATTCAGAACCTCCGGAGCAACGCTCGATGCCGAAATCCTGGACAAGGCAGACCGGCCGGTGCGGCGTCTGAAGATACCCCACGAGGATCCCATCGCGCTGCCGTGCGGCGAATATCAATTGCGTTTGTCGTCGCCGCGCTGTCTGAGCGCCAGATACCAGTTCGCGGTCGAACGCGGCATGGGTTGGCTGGGCGTTTTTTCGTCGTGGTTGTCGGCGCAGGATAGGGAACAGGTTCTCGACCGTTACCGGGCGCGCGTGGTGTACCAGGTGGGACTGCGCGGCGGCGAATTGCTGGAGCCCCTGAACGTTGATACGGGTGCGGTCGGCGTGCTCGATCTGGGTGCGCATGCGGATGTGATCGTGTCCGGCATCTCGGCAGTGCGGCGGATCAACGGCCTCACCGGGAAAACGGTGTGGGAGTTCCCGCGGGCGTTCGGCGGGCCGGGAACCAGCAAAGAACGGTTCCGCGGCGAACACTGGCGCCAGTTGTTGCAGGACAACGAGATTCTGCTGGGAAGGCAGGCGGCCGCGCTGGTTCGCTCGGCCCCGGATGTAAATCAGGACGGCACCGCCGACATCGTCTGGGCGAGCCGTACTTCGTGTTCGCTGCTCGCGATGTCCGGCAAGGACGGCCGGTTGCTTTGGTGGCATCAGGCCCAACCGCCCGGCGCGGTGCCGGCGACCGCATCGAATGCTCGGCCCCGACAGACGTGGATACCCGTTGGAGACGGCTGGATCGACGGCGAGCCGCTGACGACGGACCTCGACGGCGATCAAGTCCCCGACTTCGTTGCCGCGATGACGGCCGTTTCTCCCGGGACGCCTGATGCGGGAGGACGACCGCCCGGCGCGGACTACTGGATCGAGGCCATGTCCGGGCGCAACGGTGAAACGCTGTGGCAATTCGCACTGGATCCCAGTTGGCTGAGCCGGGGGAAAGCCGATACGGGTACCGTGCACGGCGACTTCACGACAGCGCGCCAGAACCATGGCTTCGCAGTCCTGCGACACTATGCGCCGCAACTGGCCCGCGTCGACGGGCAGGAGGCGATTGTCGTGACTGCAGGCGTCAGACTGGCCCTGCTGCGGCCTCGCACGGGCGAACTGCTGGCTGGACCGTTTGATGCGGGCCGACGAGCGACAGCGGCTCCCGTGTTGACTGACGTCGATGGAGACGGCATTCCGGAGGCATTGTGGTGGGGATTGCAGGGCGCCCAGCGAGCCGCCGTTGCAGCCATCTCGCTGAAGAACGGCCAGTCGCTGTGGCAGGTGCCGCTCGATCTGGACCAGACCACGCTGCAGGGCGAGTCGCAGGGCCGCTGGCTGAGCGTGTGCGATTTGGACGGCGACAATGCGGACGAGATTCTGGTGAGCAGCGCGTTTGATCGTGGTGCGAACCGGAGCCAGCCGTGGGGGGAATTGTCTTGCCTGAACGGTTCCAACGGTTTCGCGCGTTGGTCGCGGCGTCTGCGGACCGCCGAAGGATGCCCCTGGCTCGATCGCTTCGTCGCCGGTCCGGATATAGACGGTGACGGACTGCGGGATGTGTTCGTCGTCTCGTTCAGCAGCGACAGACGCACCGATCGGACATCGCTTGAAAACATGGTCTTGTGCGTCGACTCGCTGTCGGGGAAGGATGGCCGCACGCTGTGGTCGTGGAACCAGCCGTTGAGCGTCAGTCGTCTGCTGCCCAACTGCCAACTGGGGCAGCCGGTATTTTGGACCCGCGGTTCGGACGGTTGGCCGCGACTGGTCGTGCCGTACGTTGGCGACCGCCCTGCCCCGTCGCCGGTCTTGTATCTGCTGTCGGCGGGGACGGGCCGTCTGGAGGCGAAGTCGCCGGGGCTTTCGCAGCCCTTTCTGGCGGATTTGGATGGGGACCGCCAACCGGAACTGGGGGCTTTTTCAGCGCCTTCTTGGACGATGCGTCCCATGTCGCGGACGCTGCACGTGTTCCACGGCGCCGATGCTGTGCGCTGGCAGCGACTGGGATCCTGGTTGCCCACCGGAGATCTGGACGGTGACGGACTGTGCGATCTGGTTCGGCCCGTCGAGGCGACAAACCACGGGATGACGGCGATCGCCGGCAGCGACGGACGCATCCTGTGGCAGGCCGACACGGCCGTGCCCGGCGGCAGTTACTCCGCGGATGCGAGTCTGCTTCAATCGGCCCGCGCGGATCTGAACGGCGACGGCGGGCCGGACCTGCTCGTGGCCGGAAGCGGCGGGCAGTCGCGATCCGTGAGAGCTGTCAGCGGATTGATGTTCCCGTTACAGGCCGTGTGCGGGCGAACCGGAAGCGTTCTCTGGCGGGCGGAAGATTGGGCGATGGACGGCCGTCGGCCCGGTCCGTTCGGTTTTCTCTCGACCATCTGGCTGAACCCGCTGCAGTTGTCCGCGTCCGAAGGCGGGCAGACCGACATCTTCTCGATCATGCGCCTGGACGACTCGGATTTCGCGGCAGGCAGTCCCGGCGGGATCCATCCCCAGGAATACTGGTTGATTCGGCTCGCCGGCGGCAGCGGCCGAGTGGTCTGGCGTCAGCGGCTATCCGTGTGCGGCGGCGCCCAGTTTGCCCCGACCACCGGCAGACCCGTGCCCGCCAAGCTGTTCGCCGCAGATGCAACAGATTGGCTTGCCTTCACCCCCGCGGACGACAAGAACCAAAAATTGGTTTGGGAGTTGTCCGCCGTCCGCGGCCGCGACGGTCGCCGGCAGTGGAGCCAAACGATTCAGCTTCCCTCCGTCATCGGCCAGCAAGGGCCCGAGCCGGTGGTGGGAGACCTGAATGGCGACGGACGGCCCGAGGTGATAGTCGTGGGGGGAGCGTCGGACCCGACACCGCAGTCCGGCACGGCCTTCGAGTTGCGGGCGCTGGACGGTCGCGACGGGCATTTGCTGTGGTCGTGGCCGTGGCGCGACGAACACTTCGCGTCGTACGGCGGCCGCAGTTGGCCGGCGCCGGCGGTTGTCGATGTTGCGTCCGACGGCAAACGCTGTGTAGCGATCTGCGTGCCGGGTGCGAAGGGCTGGGAGGTCGTTCTGCTCGACGACCGGGGCCAGGTGAAACACCGGTGGGAAGCGAAGCCGGTGGTTCCCGATTTTTCCGTCTCGTTGTGGACGGGCGACTTGGACGGCGACGGACGGGATGAGTTTCTCGTGCACTCCGGCTATGCCACCGGCCTGAACGTGCATGTCATGCGGGCGCCGGACGGCCGGGTGGTTTGGTCGACGTCCGACATGTTCCTCGGTTCGTTCCGGGGCGTGCGAGGTATCGCCAAAGGACGGGCGGCGACGGTGCTGGTGCAGGTCGAGCACGACCTGCTCGGGCTCGATGGTGCGACGGGCGCGGTTCGTTGGCGAGGCCGAGGCGGAGCTGCCGGACTGCCCGAAGTCCTGACGGATGCGGCCGACTCCGCGGCGGCCCCGCTGCTGGCGCTGCTTCCGACGAGAACCGAAGGGTTCACTGCGGCCACGGGCTGCCGCCCTGCGGTCCTCGCAACGGATCGCCCGAACGATGATGGCAGGCCGACGGGCCGAGCGACACTGGCCGTGACGGCAACAGATGATCCGCGATTGCTGGTGCCGCTTCCGTGGAGCGGCCCGCAGTCGCTGATACTGCTGATCTTCGCCGGGACGAGTCTGGTGTTCCTGGTGGTTCCGTACTTTGTCGTGCGGGGACTGATTCGCCGTCGGTCGTGGAGTCTGCGGCAGTTGCTGGCCGCGATATGCGTGTGCGGTCTGATGGCCTGGCTGGCCCGGCACGTCCTGAGCGGCGGGGGATTTGCGCCCGGCGAACTGTCCCAGGTGCTGCTTGTTCGACTTCCGATAGCCGTAGTGTCGGGCCTGCCGCTGGTCGTCTTCGCAGCGGTGATGCTACGCTGTGTTTTCGAGCGTCGCTGGCGCGGGCTGGCACTGTGGCTGCTGTCGTCGGTTGCGACGGCGGCCGTTGTGGCCGGCTGCTGGCTAAGATGGAACCAGGCTTCGCTCGGGCCGGGTGAACACTATATCTGGGACGGCTGGTGGACCATCGGCCTGGCGGGCGTCTACGGCACGGGGCTGCTGGCGATCGTCGGATTTCTGCTTCGCCGGATTGTTCGCTGGAAGACGGCGGCTGCCGCATGAACACTCCCCCCGCAAACCCGATCTTCCCACCGGCGGGCGTCGCCGATGAGCGCGCGGCGTGGCTGGTTCGCCACGAAGGCTATTTGAAGATGCTGGCCCAGTTGGAGATCGACTCCCGCTTCCAGGGCAAGTTCTCTGCATCGGACGCCGTGCAGCAGACGCTGCTGGAGGCGTGGCGCGGTTGGCAGAGTTTTCGCGGCAGTACCGAGCCGGAACGAGTCGCCTGGGTGCGGGGAATTCTCGCTCATCAACTGGCGCACTTGGCCAGGCACTTTGCGGGCGCCCAGAAGCGTAATGTGGCCCGTGAAGTCTCCATCGACCAATCTCTGGCCCGGTCCTCGCAACGGCTGGACCAGCTGTTGGCTGCCGATCAGGAGTCGCCCAGCGCTGCGGTGGTCGCGAACGAACAGCGAATGCGGCTGGCCGAAGTGCTCGGCCGATTGCCGGACGATTACCGCCGGGTTCTCGTCCTGCGGAACCTGGAGGACTTGCCGTACGACGAGATCGCCCGGCGAATGGACCGAGGCGTCGGCGCCGTGCGCATGTTGTGGGTACGGGCGCTGGCCCGTTTGCGCGATGCGATTGATGACGAATCCCGGCGGTCGCCATGAAGCTCAAGTGAGCAAGCCGGACGCATCCGGAAAGGATCGTTTCACCCGCGGTTGGTGCTGCTCGGGGATGTGTTCATGGCCTGAGATGTCCCTGCAGCAGATCGCGGAACTCCGAGGTCAGCCCGGCGCGGGCTGCAACGTCTCTTGCCTCGGACGGCAATCCCGAAGGATGCTCCAAATCCGGCTCGAACCAGTTATCGTGCTCTTTGCAGGTGGCCTTGCGGTTCTGAGAGAGATTGTTGTAGTTCATGGGCTTGTTGACCCGGTAAACCACGTTGCCTGTGACTTCGATGAACCCGCTGCCCTCGTCAAGGTAGATTCCGGCAACCGGCCCCCTATCTGCCTTGGCTGCTCCCGTGCAGTCGTGAATGTGGTTTCCGCGGATCACGCTGCCGGGCATGTTGCCCAGCGTGTAGATTCCTGCGCCGTCGAGCAACTTCTGCATGACGCCGTGAATGTGGTTGGATTCAATGCGGTTGTTGCTCGCCGGCGTGGGATCCTCGTATCGAAAGGGCTGGTAGTACGCCGGATTGCCACCCCCCGCGTCTTCTTCACCCCAGCCGTAGCCGACGGAGATCCCGCTGTACGGCAGCCTCGTGATCTCGTTGTGTGCGATCACCGTGCCTTCCGTATATCCAGCGAAAATGCCGACGCTTCCCCAGTAGTCGCGACCACAATCGCGGACGCAGCAATTCACGACCGCGTTGTTCTTGACAATCTTCCGCGGGTCGTCGGGATGGTGGTCGTCCTTGAGCACGTCACCGATCTGAATCGCCGTCCCCGAGATGTCAAAGAAGCGGCACCCCAAAATGACGTTGTCCCGGGCGCCGCATTCCAGGTCGATGCCCGCGCCGCCCAGTCGGGTAAACTCGCATCGCTCGAACCGGATCGACTGCGCCGCGCGGCAGACGATGCTGGCCGGGCTTTTCACATGTTGGTTATGCACGGCCGTCAAGCCGCCCTCGCGCTTCACGAGGTTCGCTTCGTCCAGCACGAAGTTCGCCTGCACGTCGACGAAGCCGACCTGACTCGGCCGCAGCCAGCTCCCGTGTTCAAAGGTGATGCCCTCAAACCGGATATTGCGCACCGGTCGATCGGGCGTGCCCCGCAGCTCCACGAGTCGCTCGAGCGCCGGGGCAACCACCGGAACTTCGGTCATGCCTTCACCCGGCTTCGGCAGGTAATAGACCGTCCTCGCCGCCCGGTCGAGATACCATTCGCCGGGCTCGTCCAACAACTCCAGCGAGTTTTCTACGTAGATCTCGTCGACATGGCTCGCAATGTTCACCCCTTCTTTGGTCTTGGCAAAATTGAATTGCGGCTGGCGCATCGAAATGACCGCGTTGTCGCCCTCGCGCCGAATGTCCTGCACTTTGCACCGCGTGTGCGCCCACGCGCAGACGTAGCAGAACTCCAGGTCGCCGGGATGCCTCCAATCGGCCATGCTGGACACCGTGGTCGTATAACCATCCTCGCCGGCCAGCGTGAGTCCGGCCGGTGCATCGCCCCGGGCACGCGTTGCCCGGATTCCATTGACGTATAGCTGCCGGAAATCTTCGAGGGGAACGGCAGCTTTCCACCGTCCCTTCTCGTCCCGCTGCCAGCCGGCGATCGGCCGGCCGCCGCTGATGATCGGCGTTTCACCGGCCTGGGCGCGATAAATCACGTTGTGTCCGCCGGCCCCGGAGTCCTCGGGCTCAAAGAAAAGAGTGCGGTCCAGACGGAAAGTGCCGCCGTGCAGGATCACGACAATGTCCTCTTTCATATCGCGGTTGATTCTTCGGACTGCGTCCCGAGCCCGCTCCAGTGTCGCGAACGGTTCTTCTTTCGTGCCCGGGTTTGCGTCATTCCCGTTCGGCGCGACCTGGAATTCGACCGCAGTCAGCGATTGGGGCATGAGCAATCCGAGCAGAAGTACCGTGATGATGCGCGTGCTCATGGTCGTTCCTTTCTTCTTCATTAGCGCCCGCTTCAAGTTGAATCATGTCGCCGAACTGCCGATCCGTCCGGGGCGATTTCCAACAGAGTGTCACCCGCTTGTTGATGCTGCAGCCGGTGGATCACGTCGGCATCTCCTCTCGGAACCGCCGCAACGCGCTCGTGCACGGTTGGACGCACTTGGAACATCGCTGCCGTGTTCCATGCTTCCCCCGCCGTCGCGGCGCCACTTCGCTTCGGGCGGTTGCCGCGGCGATTTCCTGTCCCGGGCCGCCGGAAGCACGGCAACGCTTCCGAGTCAAATCGCCCACGGTGCACGGCCTGGCGGGAGGGATAGTCGACGATTCGCTTCTTCGTCGGCGAAGCGTTCCTGGACAGGGTCCCAGCTGAGCTTGCGTCCTAATTGGATGGCGATGTGGCCCAGGTGTCCCAGCGACGCCGTTCGATGTCCCACTTCAGCGTCGGCCAGCGTCGCTCCGCGGGTCTTCACCGCGCTGAGGAAGTCTCGCTTCTCGTGCAGCAGCGGGAAATGCAGCTCATTCGCACCAATCGCCTGGTCCAGCAGGGAGGCGGGCTCGGCCTGCAGTTCCGGGGCGTTCGAGTTGAAGTAGTTGGCCTGAATCCAGCCCTGTTCCCCTTCAAAACGCGTGTAGATCGTGTCGTCTGTCTTGCAGATCAGCTTCACTCCGTTGGCGTAGGTGCAAGTGAACTCGAACTCGTAACACACGTCCCAAAGGCTGCCTGGCGGCGGGAACTTGCCGTGCCCCTCCACTGCGACCGGTCCGCTCCGGTCCGTATCGTTGCCCCATTGGGCAATATCGTTCAGGTGTGTGGTCCAGTTGAGGATCATGCCGTCGCAGTAGTCGCGGATGTTCATCCAGCCCGGCCGTTCGTAGTCCTTGATCCGATGCACGCGCTCTTCGGTGTACGGTTTCACCTGCGCCGGTCCCTGCCAGAGGTCGTAGTTCAATTCCTCGGGCACGGGCATGTCGATGTGCGCCGGCGACGATTGCGTGCGGCCGACGCCGAACGGGACGCCGGTGCGGATCGTGTGCAACTTGCCGATCCGGCCGTTGCGCACCAACTCCACGGCCCGATGCGATTGCGGCTTGGAACGCCATTCGCTGTCGGTGCGGAAGACACGCTGGTGTTTGGCGACCACGTCACTTAACAGTCGTCCTTCAGCGATGCTTCGCGTCAACGGTTTTTCGCAGCAGACGTCCTTGCCGGACTTGACGGCCAGCACGGACATGGGCACGTGCCAGTGGTCCGGCGTGCTGATCATCACAGCGTCGATATCCTTCCGGTCCAGCACCTCGCGGAAATCGACGTAACGCCGGCAGTCCGGGACCTTCGGACAGCGGTTCTTCGTTTCGCCGTAGTAGGACGCCGTACGTTCCTCGGTCACGGCCAGCCGCCAGCGATCGACGTCGCACAAGGCCACCACTTCACAGTCGGCTTGGCTCATGAAGAACGGCAAGTTGTAGGCCAGTGCCTGCCGGCCTATCCCGATCATGCCGATCGTAATCCGGTTGCTGGGGGAAACACTGTCCGCGAGGCCCAGCGCCGACGCGGGGATGATATGGGGAATGGCCATTGCGCTCATGGAAACGCCTGCGGCTCGGGCCAGGAATCGACGGCGCGTCAGCGTGCTCTTGCGTGTCATGTCTAACTCCTGACTAAGCCACCGCCTCTGGCGGTGAGAATTTACCAGGCTCTGCCGTGTGCGGCGTGGATATGAAAAGATCCTCCCTGGGGAAGGCCCCGTGGGGCCCGGGAGGACCGAAGATGAAAGACTGGCGTAGTCAAA
>CAIPEB010000449.1 GCA_903863885.1 uncultured Planctomycetaceae bacterium
ACAAGATCCAGATCGCCGTCGCCGTCGAAGTCGGCCGCCTCCACGTCGTTGATTCGCCCCTGGCCTTCCAGCAAGGGGATGTTGTCGAACTGGCCGTTGCCCCGATTCCGCAGCCAGACCGCCGATCCCTTGTCGGTGTCAACCGGCCAGAAATCGCCCAGGTCGGCGACCAGCAGATCGAGCAGGCCGTCGCCATCGAAATCCACCACGCGAGTGCGCGTCGGATGCGGGATCTTCGCGATCACCCTGGCATCCTTGGTCGGGCTCTTGGGATCCCAGAGAATCACCATGCCGTATCGCATGTCGCAGATCAGCAATTCCTGGGGGCCGTCCTTGGAAAACCGCACGAACTGCACGTTCGAGATGGCGGTCTGCCCGGGGAATACGTCCAGTTGGATATGCCGTTCCTGGAACTTCCTGGGGGAAGGGGGCGAGCCCATTGCGTCCAGCGGCACGTCGAGGTACTCGGGCGCCCGCAGCACCCAGTAATCGACAGCTTCTTCGATCTGCGGGATGCGCTCTTTCGGCACGGGCCTGCCGCCGGTTGCGTAGCTGTACATTTCCTTGATCTTTTCCGGCCATCGATCCTTGGGTTCGACGTCGGCCGGCGGCAAGATGTGGCAAGTTGAGCAGAAGGTCTCGATTCGCTTGTCCTTCATGCGGACGAGCGGAGTCATGTCTTCCGCACTGGGAGCTTCCTTGTCGGACGCCGGTTTGCCGCTGGACGCGCCGGAGATAACCTGCCAGCGTTTCCACTCGGACCGCAAGTAGAAGCCGATACCGACGGCGACCCAGCCCAGCAAGAACGCGATGATAAGCATCCTGCGCATAGGATTATTTCGTGTTGCCGGGGGCGGCCGGGGATTTTGTCTTGCCGTCCGCGGGGCGGTCCGTCCGCGGGTCGAGGCACTCGGGAGCCCACTCCTTTAGCCGCACGAGCAGTCTTCCGGCGGCTTCATTGTCTCCGCAGCATTCGGCGTACCTGGCGATTCGCTTGAGGATACCGGGAGGTACGTTTTCCACGCTCTCCATGACCAGGATGTCTTTGCGCAGCGACGTTCCCTGCTGCGAACGGTCCTCGTAGATCTTGACTTGTTCGAGGTTTCCTAGAGATCGCTCCACGCTGGCCATCTGATGCTGGGACCGGTAGTCGTAGGGGTTGATTTCCATCGCCTTCTCGAAGGCCGCTTTGGCCTCCTGGAACTCGCCCCTGGCCACGTGCACCCAGCCCTTGTACCTCCAGAAGCGTCCGTCCGCTGCGGCGGCCTTGGGAGCGCGGCTGAGCAGACTGACCGTCCCTTCGACGTCGCCCTTCGTCGTGGACATTTCGAGATGGTAGACCAGCAGTTCCAGGTTCTGCGGGAACCGCTTGAAGTACTCCCCGATGATCTGCTGGTGGTACGGGATTCCTTTCTCTGTCGCCGGGTCCTCCACCGGGTCCTCGGAGTAGTCGAGTCCGCGGCTCAGTACGCGGAAGATCGCTCGCGGGACGAGGAACAGCTCCTCGTCAGGGTGATCGAGCGACCATTTTGTCGTGACCGTATAGGCGTCGGAGAAGGAAAGCCAGTCCCGGGCGACGAGGTAGACATACGTTTCGGGGACGTCGGCGTCATGGCGAATCGCCTGGCGAATATGCGCCGCCATCTTTTCCCGCTGCAGCGTGAACGCGTAGAAAGATATCA
This sequence comes from uncultured Planctomycetaceae bacterium, assembly GCA_903863885.1. Lineage (GTDB taxonomy): Bacteria > Planctomycetota > Planctomycetia > Pirellulales > Pirellulaceae > CAIPEB01. Next base: position 1,683 of record CAIPEB010000449.1, read on the forward strand.
AGCGACGCCGGGCTTCGACGTTCTTCGGGTCCAGCCGCACCGCCCGCTCGAGAACTTCCCCCGCTCGGATCGGTTGATTCAGCGGTCCGAACAGGATCGCCGATTGCTCGACCAGTGCGGTCGGTGTGATCGGGTCCGTATCGGGGAGCTGGTCCAGCAGGTAACTGGCCCGTTCAAACGCGCCTCGCTGGAACGCTGATTCGGCCAGATGGACAAGAGGCGTCGCTTCGTCCGGCCGCCACCAGCTCCATTGGGAGGCGAGCCGATCCAGCCGCTCCCAGTCCTTGGCCCGCAGGGCTTCCCGGCACGCTTCGGGCAGGCCCGCAGTGGCGGATTGCTTCAATTGCCAATAGCCGATCGCGGCGAAACCAAGGCACGCTGCCACGATGCCGATTCGCACCGAATTTCTCAGAAAACTTGACCGCTTCGGAACCAGTTCGGGAACAGGTTCCCCCCACTGGTCTCGTTCGCCAATCTGACTGCCCAAATCCATGCGAGCTGCATCCGCGTCGGAAAAACGGGCGTCTCCGCGCCTCCGAACAGGTTACCGACGAATACCCATTCGGCCTGCCGCCCCAAACGTCCAAACGTAACACGGTTCAAGTTTACTCAGGCCCGATGGAAAACGCCAAGTATGGCGGCGCGAGGCGGATCTCGGGGGGAGCGAGCGGCTTTGCTGAGAAGCCATCCGCTTTTTTCTTGAATTTAACTCCCACAAACGTGCGATATTCTCTTGATTTGCCTGGGCAGAGGGGTAAACTCACCGTTTGTAAAAATAGGGGGAGAATAAAGAATCCGACTGGACTCAAAGCCGATCGGAGCGGTCGTGAGCTTTCCCGAGAGTCCGGTGTGTTCGGTTGGTTTTGCAAACAAGTCTGCGTTCTGAGCGTATCTACGCGGAAAAACTTGCGTTGGTTCACTGAATCAACCGAACTTTTCAGATTGGGCGTTTTGGAATCTTGTGCAGCCTCGCGTTCATCGAGGTCAGGCTAAAGAGACGTGGTCTTGCCATAAACAGGAGGGTTTTTTGTGAGCCGGTTTATTTCTGGTGCGGTCGTGTTGGTTGCCTTGATCGCGGTGATGTCAGTGGGCTGCACAGGCCAGTCCGGGCCGAAAACGGTTCCGGTCAAGGGAACGTTGACGATTGACGGTGCTCCCGCCGACGGTGTTACGATCAGTCTGGCACCGCAGGAGTCGTCCAATCCGGTCGCAAGCGGCGTGGTGAATAAAGGCGAGTTTGAGTTGTATTCGGGTACTCAAGGCGCCAAGGGTGCGGTACCGGGCAAGTACAAAGTCGTTCTGGCCGCGGCCGGAATAGGCTCGAAAGAAGAGGCCATGAAGAAGTACGCCGGTGGCGGCCCCGGCGGGAAATCGTCCGCGCCAAAGGAAGCGCCTCTGCCGTTCCCCGAGAAATACGCCAGCTCGGCAACCTCGGATAAAGAAGTCGAAATCACAGCGGACGGCGCTGACCTGAAAATCGACATCACGAAATAGTTAGCTGTTTTTGGGCTGCACCACTCGCGTTTTCACTGCGAGGCGGACGCAGTCACGTTGGGTCTTTTTTTACTCATCTGATGCGGGGTGCTCTATGTCGGATCTTGTCTGTCGACGCAGTAGAAAGCGTGGTTTCACGCTGGTGGAATTGTTGGTGGTTATCGCCATCATCGGGATTTTGGTGGCCTTGCTGCTGCCTGCCGTTCAGGCAGCGCGGGAAGCGGCTCGGCGCATGAAGTGCTCGAACAACCTCAAGCAATTGGGGTTGGCCATTCACAACTATGCCGACAAGTACACCGAACAGTTTCCGTGGAACGGTTGGGATGGCAACGGTGAAGACTGGGGGAACCGTAATCCTCCGCTGGTGCGGGCAACCTGGCAGGCCTACACCTATTCGTGGCTGGTCGCGATTCTGCCGTACGTTGAACAGCAGTCGCTCTACGACTCGCTGAATTTCAAGGATCCCGGCGGCAACGCGGGTATCGTGGTTGGAGCCAATGGCCAGACCAATCGCACGCTGCGCACGACGATCCTTCCTATTTTCCTTTGCCCGTCGGACGGTAGGGAGCCCATCTGGAATTGGTGCAATACCGCGAATATGACCGAAAACAATCCCGGTGCTCGTACCGACTATGTAGGGAGCCTCGGACACGTTTGGGGCGGCTGGCGAGATTCCCCGCGGTTGCCGGATTTCATTGATCCGCGGACCGGCAACTCCGGCGTGTTCCGGAGAGATTCCGATCCAGGAACGCCGTGGGTTAACCAGAACTGGATGCAGGATCAACCCCGTTGCCAGGGACCGTTCCGTTACCTGGGGTCGGCGAAACTGTCTGCCATTATTGACGGTACCAGCAACACGATTGCCGCGTACGAAGATATGCACTGGAAGGGTGGCAACAGCGCTAACCTCGCCGAACCGTTCAATTATGACCCCAACGATGACAGTTCCTGGCTTGATCCGCTGGCTTGCGTCGGCAACCTGCGCAATCCGATGAACAACAAGAACCCGGCATGGCAGGGGGACGGTTGGGCCGGTGATCCCCGCGTTCACAATTGGAGTAGCTACCACTCGGGTGGGGCCGGCTGCGTCATGGCTGATGGAAGCGTTCAGTTCCAAAGCCAGACGATGGATCACTTCGTGCGTTATGCGTTGGCGACCAAAGCCGGCAAGGAAAGCGTGCAGTTGCCGTAACGGCGGAACTGCTTTCGGATGAATTCAAGCACCTCGGAAACTCTCGGGTTTCCGAGGTGTTTTTTATGCGCGGTTAGTAGCGGCCGAGTGAATTGATCCGTATTTAGTCCGTGTTCATCCGTGGCCTCTTCCCTTCAGTCTGGCGAGAAGTCAACGAACGGTGGGGGTAGCGCCTTGGGGTGGTTGATCGAATAGCGCCGCTGGCAGGCGAAGGGTGCCGAGGTCATTACGTCCGGGTTTGATGGAGATCTTCCGCCGTCCGCGGGGCCAGTCGGCCGTGTTGACGTATCCGATCCGCTCCTGCCACATCTGGAATTCCAGTTCTCCGACCGGCAGTTTGGGGATGCGAAATGCGCCGTCCGTTCCGGTGATGGCAACGTAGGGGTGCGCCAGCGGCAGGATATAACCGCGCTCCCACGGATGGTAATTGCAGGCGATCGGAACGGGGACCCGCTGTCCGGTCTTGAACTTCCACGACGCGGAGCCTTTGACTTCGAGCACAAAGTTCGCCGCTGCGTCGTTAAACGGCGAGAAGGCGATATTCTGCGGCACAGGGTCGGAGTTGATCGAGAAGAACTCCTGCTTCGACAGCCAGATCGACATGCAGTGCGGAATGAAGATGCAGTTGCGGTTATCGAGCGTCACTCGCGGCCCGACCGAAGTCTCCAGGTCGGGATGGATCTTCGGGACGTCCGTCCGCACATAGATGTAGACATTCTGCAGGCCGCCGTCCTGGCCGACCATCAGCGATTCGTCACGGATATCAAATTTCCCGCAGCACTCCACGTCTTTGTCCACGGTGAGTGGTTTTCGCGGCGGCGCCGTTCCGTCGTAGACCAGTCGGCCTTCCAGGTCGCCCCACTCGCCGCTCTCGGCGGCCTCGGCTTCCCCGCAGATCCGCGAAACGGCGATGCAGGCTCCGGCCGCGCTGGTGATGTCCTGCAGGAACCGCCGCCGCTCGAATCGAAATGTCATTTGCGAACTTCTTTCATGACTTCGCTGCCATCTTCCGTCTCGACCGTTCCGTCAAAATAGTTAACCGGTCGGCGGGCAGCAACCTCAACGGGGTTCGGGGGAAGGCTGCGACTGACGGGGGAGGCCACGGATTGGCACGGATGGCCACGGATAAAACTACGCTGGCGATTCGGCTTTTTTCTTCCGGCACGTTGAATGGAGTTTTTTCGACTGATGGCTATAGTTAACGACTGCGCCGAGGAGAACGGGTCATTGGACCCGGGTGCGACCTCGTTGGTTTGAACGTCGTCCGGAACTTCGCATGCGGCAGGGTAACTCAATTCCGCTTAAATCGGTGATCGGGATATGCCTCCTGATCGCGTGCGGCTGTGGACGCGAGGGCCGGGACAAGAAACCGGGTGATGGCGCGGCGAATCCCTTTGCCATGTCCGGTGCGGCCGACGCTCACCCGAAATCCGCTGGTCGGGATGTTCAGCCGAGCACGAATTGCAGCCTGTTTCGCGACGTACACGAATCGGCCAATCTGAGGCACGTGTATCAGAACGGCGAGCGCGGGCGTGCCCTGTTGATGGAGACGACGGGAGGCGGCGCGGGGTGGTTGGACATTGATTCCGACGGACACTGGGACCTGTACCTCAACCAGGGAGGCGATTCCACGGCGGCGGCCGATGTGCCTCAGCCCAACGACGCGCTTTTCCGCAATCGAGGTGACGGCACGTTCGACGACGTGACGGCACTGGCTGGAATCGTCGAACTTCGGTTCAGTCAGGGCGTGGCGATCGGCGACTTCGACAATGACGGTTTCGATGATATCTACGTGACGAATCTGGGCCGCAACACGCTGTTTCACAACCGGGGCGATGGCACGTTCTGCGATGTGACCGGACATGCCGGGGTTGGAGACGACCGCTGGAGCGCTTCGGCTGCCTGGGCCGACCTGGATCTCGACGGGGACCTCGACCTGTACGTCTGCAACTATTGCGTTTACGATCCGCACAACCCGCGCGAGTGCCGCAGCGAGAAGGGCGAGCCCCGCATCTGCCATCCGGGCGAAATACCACCGTGGCCGGACCAGTGTTATTTCAGTCAGGGAGACGGGACGTTTGTTGGAGAGACCGAAAGCCGCGGCCTGGTCGATAGCGGCGGACGGGGACTGGGAGTCGCCGTCGCAGACTTTAACAACGACGGTTTGCCGGACATTCTCGTGACGAATGACACCACCGCGAATTTCTATTTTGTGAACCTCGGCGGGGGACGCTTCGAGGAGCGGGCAGCCGTCGACGGGTGTGCGACGGACTTCAACGGCAACACGATGGCGAACATGGGGGTCAGCGTCAACGATCTCGACAATGACGGGAATCTCGACGCGTACATCACGCATTTCCATATGGAGTCCGACACGCTGTATCGGAACTACGGCCCGGCCGGCTTTCGTGACGAAAGTGCCGTGATGGGACTCAGGGCCTTGACCATGGATCGGCTGGCATTCGGCGTCGTGATGGCCGATTTCAACCAGGACGGAAGGATGGACGTTTTCACTGCCTGCGGCCACATCGAGAATTCCCCGGGATATCCCTATTACCGGATGTCGCCCCAGTTGTTCGCCTTTGACGGGCGCCGCTGGAACGACTGCAGCGACTGCGGAGGCGACTATTTCCGAGGGAAATATGTGGGGAGGGCGGTTGCTGCCTGCGACTACGACGAGGACGGCGACCTGGATCTGGTTGTAGCGCAGGAAAACGATCCCGCGGCACTGCTGCGAAATGAATCGCAGCGGGGACACTGGCTCAAGTTCTTCATGCGAGGACGGGAGAGCAATCGTCGGGGAATCGGTTGCCGCATCTCGCTTCGCGCGGGATCTGTCACGTACACTCAGGAGCTTTGCGGCGGGACGAGTTACGCCTGCACGCATCAGCCATCGCTGGTTTTCGGATTGGGGCCTTGGAATCAGCCGTGTCAGGTGACGGTGCGCTGGCCGAGCGGACGGACGCAGAGTCTGGAGAGCGTCGCCGTCGACCGTACGGTTGTGCTGGACGAAGAGCAGGCCCGGCTTGCGCCGGACAGTCGCCCCGCGACGCAGACGGAGCGGTCCGCGGGCAAACGGGAACGACAAAAGGAAGGCACATGAATCTCGCAGGACGATCGACAACCTTTTTGATCGCCGCCCGGTCCGCCGCAACTCTCGTCGCGATGATCGCGGGGATGCTGTCGGGCTGCAGTCGCGACGCGTCTCATGACAAGAAGACGGAAGAGAATCCCCTGGCAATTGAGCAGCGCCCCGTGATGCCCGCGAAGATCGCTCCGCCCGTCGAGACCTCGAAGAACTGCGCAATTCAGTTGCACGACGTCAGCGCTGAATCGGGCATTACGTTCACGCACAACGACGGAAGCAGCGGTCGCCGCTACGTCGTCGAGGCGATGTCCACGGGCATGGCGACGCTGGACTACGACGGCGATGGACTCGTCGACATTTACTTCCCCAACGGCGCGCCGCTTCCGGGGGCTTCGACCGACAACCCTCCGCGGCATGCGCTGTACCGCAATCTCGGGGGCTGGAAGTTCGAGGACGTTACCGAGAAGGCCGGCATCGTCTGCACGGGATACGGCATGGGTGTTACTGCCGCGGATTTCGACGCTGACGGCGATCAGGACATCTACCTGAGCAACTACGGGCCGAACTTCCTGTTTCGCAACAACGGGGATGGGACCTTCACGGATGTGACTCGCGAGATGGGAGTGGGCCGCGATGCCAACGCCACGACGATCGGTGCCGGGGTTGCGTTCGTCGATATCGAGGCGGACGGCCTCCTTGATCTCTACGTGGGCAACTACATCGCGCTGGATTGCGCCAAGCACACCCTGCACACCGACAAGGGGTTTCCTGCCTATCCGTCGCCTCGCGAATACGACCCGATTCCCGACACGGTCTATCGCAACAACGGAGAACGATTCACCGACGAGAGCGTTTCTTCGGGCGTGGCATCCTATGCGGGCCGCAGCATGGGACTTACCTGCGCCGATATCGAAAACGACGGCGACGAGGACATCTTCATCTGCAATGACGTGATGGAGAACTTTCTGCTCGTCAATGACGGCAAAGGCCATTTTGAGGAGATGGCCATGATCGCGGGGACCGCATTGGGCAGGCAGGCCGACATGGTTGCCAACATGGCCGTCGATGCTGCGGACTTTGACCGCGACGGTCTGCTTGACTTCTACACGACGAACTACCAGGGCCAACTGCCGATGCTGTTTCGCAACCTGGGCGAGGGCATGTTCACCGACGTGGCGTCCGAGACCGGTGCTGACGCCGACCTTTACGGCTACGTCAAATGGGGATGCGGTTGGGTCGATTTCGACAACGACGGACGCCGCGATCTGTTCGTGCTCAACGGCCACACGGAGGACAACATCGAGGAGCGGGACCGCGGCGCCTGCTGGCGCTGCCCGAACGTGCTCCTCCGACAGACGGAGGCCGGCAAATTCGTCAACATTTCCGATTCGGCCGGCGACGGGCTGAAACCTGTTGAAGCCAGCCGGGCTGCCTGTTTTGAGGATCTGGATAATGACGGCGACGCGGATGCAGTCATCCTGAATTCCCGCACGAAGCCGAACATTCTGCGAAACATGCTGCACGAATCGGGCTGCAAGCACCATTGGCTGAACGTACGCCTATACGGCACTACGGCCAATCGCGACGGCATCGGCTCGCACGTTACGGTCGTGGCCGATGGCCTGACACAGATGGACGAGGTGCACTCGGGACGCGGCTATCAGAGCCACTGGGGAACCAGCCTCCACTTCGGGCTTGGCCAGCACGGCCGTGTGAAGCAGATTGAAGTCCGCTGGCTCGGGGGGCAGACCGAAGTGTTCGACAACATCGCCTGCGACCGGACTGCGACCCTGATTCAAGGAACGGGCCGCTCAGCGGCGCCGTCGAAGCCATAAGGTCACAAGACCTCGCTCGCGATGCAGCAGTCCGATGCCGACGCACAGGCTTATTGCGCTCGCGATGCTCACGAATGCCCCCATCGCGATGCTCCTGGGGCGGTAGCTCCAGACGATCCGGTGCTTGCCGGCCGGCAGCTGAACGCCGCGCATCAGGCGATTGGTTCGCAGAACGGTAAGGCGGCCGCGGGAGGAGAGCGGACCGCTCACTGCCTCGGCGACCCAACCCGGATCGAAGTGATCGTTCCAGACGAGCAACCCGGCAACTTTCAGCTCGGCCTCGATCTCGACTTGCGTCGGAGTCCATCGGGCGATGCGGCAGGCGTCTCGTTCGCCCTTGCCGCGAAAGGACTCGAGCGGCCGCGCGGTTTCAACAATCGCCGTCTTCGCGAAATCCCGCGAGACGCCCTCGGGAAACAGCACTTCGCGCGTGCGCCGTTCGACTGCCAGCGGATCCCGTGTGCCCAGCGGCGGCATTCTCAACACGTCGTGCACAATCCAGCAGCGCGGGAACGCATCCGGATTCTCCCGCACTTCGATCGGCTCGCCCTGCAGCGAAGTGATCTGCGCCGAGTCGGAATCCGCCGCCGGCCGTCGTGGCGTCTTCGAGCGAGTCGGACCGACGAGGTACCGCACCGACAGGGCATCCAGCAGCGAGGACAATGCGTGGCTGTCCTGCCCGCTGCGCTCGCGCATTACCTTGAGCAGGGCCAGCATGTCCTGCGACACCAGCGTATTGAACGACTCCACAATCGCGACTCCCGCCGGCATTTGATGTCGTGGCGCGAGCGTGGCCTCTTCCCAGGCGAGGATCTCGCTTAATCGATCGTCCGACGACCGGATGTTCCACTGGTGGGGAAACCACTGCCATCGCGAAACTCGCAGGATGCGCGGCGGCGGTTCCTCGCTGCTGACGCCCGTGATGTCCGATGCAACCGAGAACGGTGAGCCATGTGATTCTGATGGCTGGGTCGTCACCATCCAGCTGTTGGCGATCGACAGATCGAGGGCCGCGAGCACAACGCCGATGGCAGCGACCCCGCGAAACGGCCGACTTCCGAGCAGGGCGATCCAGGCGATTGCGGCCAGTCCTATGAGCGTGGCATGCAGCAATCCGCCCTCCAGATCGCGAAGGGCGCCGTTGGTGTCCAGCGGCCCGAAGATCTTGTTTGCCGGTGCGAGGTGTAATCCGTCCTGCCACATCGGCTGAGAAAGGAATGCGATCGCGACCGCGGCAAGGCTGATCGCGGTGATGGCCGTCAGCACTCGCAGGGCTGCACGCCGGTGGCCTTGCGCGACGCGGTCGAATCCCCGCGCGGAGAGCAGACTCAATCCGAGCGATGCGATCACAAGCCATTTTGCCGGATAGCGGAAGAACGCGTAGCCTGGAAGAAAAGTCACCATCAGCCAGTAGGGGCCGCCCACGGGCTGGCCCAGCATGGCCGTGTCGGCCGGAGCACCGAGCCAACTTACCCGCACCTGATGCACAAGCCAGCCGATTCCGAACCAGCCCAGGCTGCTCGCAATCGCCAGCAGCACGCACCAGGAAATCCAGCGCACACGGCGCGGGCCGTGCCGCCATCGCAGGGCGGAGATCGCCAGGCCGATAGGCAGCAGACCGAGATAGAGGGATGGCGTCCAGGCACGCCCTTCGCTCGGGATCATCGAGATCCAGCGGCGATTGGTCGGGAAACTCCGGCCCGAGAAGTTGGGCCAGAACCACTCGGCCCATCGCCAGGGACCCACGCTGAACTCGTAGATGTGCGCGTAGTGCGTGCCCGCTTTCGGCGTATTGAGGATGCCCGACCAGAGCCCTTCCCGCGGCAATTCCTGGCGGCGACCCAGCCACACTTCACCCACGCAGGCAGCCGCTTCCCACACGTTGCGCGGGGTGTGCCATGCGGCCCGCTCGCTCCTGGCCGCTGACTGCGCGGCGGGCATGATCTGTACTGCGGCCAGTGCGTAACCGACCACGGCGCTGGTCGCCAGCAGCGACAGGCGGCTGCCGAGAACCCGCTGCAGGATTCGCGACGGCATCGACGTGTCGCCTACGGTGTGCGGACGATGCCGCCGGCGAAGCCACGCGAGCAGAACGCACAGCAGCATCACGTGGTAGGCCAGTTGCGGATCGCCTCCCAGGACCATCATCGCCAGGATTGCCCCCAGTGCGCATGCCCATCGGTAGCTGAGCCGCGTGTAGGTGCGTTCGGCTGCGCCCATCGCCAGCGGCAACCAGGCTGAGCCGACCAGGAAGATCGGGTTCGAGTACTGAAACAGGACACTGCCGCCCAGCACATAGGAGACCGCACAGAGCCCCGCCGCATTGCACGATGCGCCGAGGCGGCGGGCCAGCCACCAGGCGGCCGCGGCGGCGCCCAGCACGTGCAACACGATGTACAGCGCAAATCGCTGGGGAAAACTCAGCGGCAAGGCGAACACCAGCTTGGCCGGATACAGCACGCTCGACGACCCATCGGCCAGCAGCGGCAGGCCCAGGTTGTCGTGCGCGCTCCACAACGGCATCCGCCCCGATTCCCATTCTTCGCATTCCCACGCAAACAGCGGGTAATAGAAACTGGCCGTATCGCGGCAGTTGAAACGGTCGCCCCGCACCACCGCCCCGCCGAAAATCCACAGTATCGGCAGCAGCACGATCAGGGCAGCCAACGCTCGACTTCGTGTCAACTCAGCATCCTCCGGGTCAGCCAGGTGCGGGGCTCGGGCTGAACGAAACTCGCCGGACTTCCCAGCGAGTCCAGCACCCGCTCGGCGGCGAGATACCCGCTCCGCACCGCACCTTCCATCGTCGATGGCCAGCCGGTCCGCGTCCAGTCGCCGGCCAGGAACAGGTTCGAGATCGCGGTCGCCTGAGTCGGCCTCAACTCGGCAACCTCGGGACGCGGCGAGAGTACTGCGTCCTGTTGTGTAATCAGCCGCCATTGCAGCAGTTGAGCGCCGCGCGACTCGGGCCACGTGCCGCGGATGTCTCGCAGCACTTCCTCGAGAACCTCCTCGCGGCTTCTCGCTGCCAGATTTCGCGAGGCGCTGATGACCACCTGGCAGTGTTCGCGCGCAAGTGTCGGTCCGCTTGCCGGGGGCGGCCGCCGAAAAACCCATTGGCTCAGCCGGTCAATCAGCACGGCGTGCTCCACAGGAATCGCGGGGCGGTCGAACCACAGGTGCATCGAGGAAATCGGTGCCGACGGCAGGTCCCGCAAGGCGGCGCCGTTCGGAACGGCGGCCAGTTGTTCAATCGAAAGCAAATCCGCCAACCGGCGCCACGGGACAGCCACAATGACCGCATCGCAATCGATCGTCCGCCCGCCATCCAGTTCAATCCCGGTGCTATGCGGGGTGTCGCAGTACACTCGCCGGACGTGCGCTTCGGTCTGAATCGCCACGCCCTGTTCGCTCAAACGGTGCGCGATCTGGTCGTAAAGTTCTTGCAGGGGTACGGTCGGGATTTCGAGAACGTGACCGCTTGGCTCGGCCATGAATCCATCGACAAACACCTTGCGAGCGGCGGCAAAGGAACTGTGCTCGATCGTTTCCGAAAGCGCGCTGACCAGCACGACTCCCCAGAATCTGCGGATGACGTTTTCGGATTGCCCGTGCGCAGCCAGCCACTGGCCGATCGTGGTGTCCGGCGGAGGACCGGACTCGGACAGGGCGAGGCGTTTCAGCGCCGACATGACCATCAGCCGCTCGCGCGGCGTCAGGAACTTCATGCTCCACAGGGCCGGCGCCAGATGCAGCGGAGCGGGAAGGTGCGAGGCCCGCAGCGTGCTGGTTCGACCATCCGGCCCGATGAAGCGCACGGTCGGGTGCCGGCGGAACCGATGGTCGGTTCCCGTTCGCCGGCAGAAGTCGGCATAATTCACACAGCATCCCATGCTGACGTGCTGGCAGTGGTCCACCCATTGCTCGGCCGTCGTGTCCCAGAACGATCCGGCGCGGCCGCCCAGTTGCCGGCGCCTCTCGAAGACCCGTGCCTTGACGCCCGCGCTGCTTAGCGCTGCCGCTGCGGCAAGGCCTGCCAGTCCGCCGCCGACTATCGTGACTTGAGGTTGGGATGCCCGCATCGACCGTCTCAATCTCCAGCGACGCCGCAGCGGTTCGTGGCGGCCGATGCGTCGGCGGGCAATCGTGTGAACATGGAATGCAGCAGCACCGTCAACTTGCGATGCCACGGCAGTCGGACGCGGCCTAGAAACACTCGGTCCGGATGTCGCTTGATTTCCGCCAGGATCGCACGATATCGGGCAATGATCAGCGAACAGGTCCGTTGGCCATCGTCCTGAAGATAACCGAGAATTGGCTGCGACGCGGCAAACAGCTGTTCGACGCGCTCGATCTCGAATCGCATCAGCTCGCGGAAAGCCCGGTTGTCCCGGCCTTCGGACAATTCGCGGAAGCTGTAGCCGAAGCGGCGCAGGTCCTCCAGCGGAAGGTACAGCCGATCCCGGCGGGCGTCTTCGCGGAGGTCCCGCAGGATATTCGTCAATTGCATAGCGACTCCGCACGGACGTGCCAATTCCAGCGCGGCGGGATCCCGGTAGCCCCAGATGGCCAGACAGGCCAGACCGACGGCCGACGCGACGCGGTGGCAATAGACCTGCAACTGTTCGAACGTCTCGTAACGGCAAGGTTCGAGATCCATGGCCACGCCGCTGACGATGTCGCGCAGGTCCGTCGGGCTGAGATTGTATTGCTCGACGACATGCCGCAAGGCCGGCCACAGCGTTGCGTTTTCCTCTCCCTGCAATGCCCGTTCGAATTCGGCTTGCCAGTCCCGCAACGCCTCTCGCTTGGCAGAGATTTCCCGGTCGCAGTCCCCCAGATCGTCTGTCAGACGCGAGAAAGCGTAGAGCACGCACATCGCGCGGCGTTTTGCCCGCGGCAGGAACCAGAAGCTGCCGTAGAAGCTGGAGGCCGAGCGGCGAGCCAACGTCTCGCAGTATCGGTAGCTTGTCTCCAGTTCAACGTTCATGCGGTCCTCTGTGCGACGCCCGGCGGGACTGCCATGCCGCAAGCTGCGCTTTGCCCAACGCGGCCAGCGCCAACTGCAGCTTGGCTGTGCGGGAAAGCACGGTCCGCCGCGACCACACATCATAGCCCTCGTCGCGGATTCGCTGGAGGATGGCAAGCCCTCCGCGCACGAACAATTCGATCGGCACGCGGATTTCGCTGGAGATTCCCTCGACGAGCGGCCAGCCGTTTCTCAGGAACCGGTCCGCCCGGTCAACTTCCGTCCGCAAGAGACTGCGGAAGGCGTCGTTGCAGCGGCGTTCGGCGAAATCCTCGTCCGTGTAACCGCAAGCGGCCCAGGTTTCCCGCGGCAGATAGATCCGGCCTCGCGCCTGATCCCGCGCCACGTCCTGGCAGAAATTGGCCCACTGCAGGCCGGTGCAGATGGAATCGGAGAACGCCAGGTTCTCGCTCGATGCCTGATCGGTCAGATGCAGATACAGCCTGCCCACGGGATTGGCTGACCCGCTGCAGTAACTCATCAGGTCGCCGACCGTTGCGTACCGGGTCTGATGCTGGTCTCGCTCGAACGCGTCGAGAAGGTCGCGAAACGGTTGCTGCGGCAGCTCGTGACGGCTCAGGGTTTCGGCCAGCGCGACGAAGACGGGATGCCGGGCCTTTCCCCGAAACACATCCTCGAGCTGGCTTCGCCACCAGAACAGGAGTGCCAGGCTTTCGCCGGGAGAACCGGTTTCATCCGCCAGGTCGTCGCTCCACCGGCAGTAGGCGTACAGGTTGCACACGTCCTGGCGATAACGGCGCGGCAAGAGCCAACTGGCGACTGTGAAATTCTCGTAATGGCGCGTTGTCAGGCTGCGGCAATAGGCTTGGGCCTGCTCCGCCGTGGGCGGGGCATGCTCCGCGTCCGGTGGCGTTGCGGTGCCGGAGTCGACGCCTCCCGACTCGCTTTTCGGGCCGAATCGCCGCAGGTCCTCGCGGAAACCGTGTGATTCGAACATGTTCATTCCAGCTTACCCCTGCCGCATCCGGTTGACGCAATCCTACAATAGCGGAGTGCAGCAGTTTCGTCTCCCGCGCGTCGAGTGGCGGGAGGCCGGGCCTTTGGCAATCCACACGGAACAAGTACTTCGGCGATGAAGATTATCCTGGCAAGTCCGCGCGGATTCTGCGCGGGAGTAAATATGGCGATCGCCGGGCTGGACCTCGCGTTGCAGACCTTTGGTCCGCCGGTCTACGTGTATCACGAGATCGTCCACAATCAGCACGTCGTGACTTCGTTCCGGCAGCGTGGAGTGGTCTTCGTCGAGACGCTTCAGGAAGTCCCCGAAGGCTCGATTCTGTTGTTTTCGGCGCACGGCGTCTCCCCTGAGGTTCGCGAAACGGCGAAGTCGCGCAAGTTGAATGCGATCGACGCCACGTGCCCGCTGGTCACCAAGGTACATCTTGAGGCCATACGCTTTGCGAAACTGGGGTACACCGTGGTGCTGATCGGTCACCGCGGACACGACGAGGTGATCGGCACAATGGGGGAGGCCCCGCAGGCCATGTTGCTCGTGGAGTCGGCCGACGACGTGGATCTGCTTGATCTGCCCGCGGACGCGAAGCTCGCTTATCTGACTCAGACGACGCTGTCTGTTGACGATGCCAGTCGAATCATCGGCCGATTGCGCGAGCGGTTTCCGCAGATTGTCGGCCCGGCAAAGGAAGATATCTGTTACGCCACGCAGAATCGGCAGGAGGCGGTGCGCGTGCTCGCAAGGGAAGCCGACATGGTCCTCGTGCTCGGGAGCCAGAACAGCTCGAACAGCCAGCGTTTGAAAGAGTTGGCGATCGAGCACGGAGTGGCGGCGCGGCTCGTCGACGGCTCGCACTGCATCGATCCAGCCTGGTTTCGCGGTGACGAAACGGTGCTCGTCACCGCGGGCGCGAGTGCACCGGAGGCGGTGGTGCAGGACTGCATCCGGCTGCTGATGGAGCGGTTCAACGCCACGCTCGACGAACGCTCGCTGCGCACGGAGCAGGTGTACTTTCCCCTGCCTCGCGAGTTGAGGGACGCGGCCAAGGCCAAGCCGGAACCGCACTGACCGTTGCCTCGGCCCGGGCCTTCCGCCGGTGTGCCACTGGCTCTGCCAGTGTTGTAGGGCAACACCCAGGACCAACCCTCCGGAATCAGACGGGTTACAAGTTAAGCTGATGTCCGATGAACGATGCAGAACACTGGCAGAGCCAGTGGCACACGAACGAGTTGGTCAACTTGTTCTTTCGCTCTGCTTCAGCTCTGGATGTAGGTGCGCAGCTGCTGGTTCTCGATGGCCATGAGCGCGTGGTGCGCCTTGACGAGGTCGCCGATGGAAATCATGCCGGCAAGCTTGCCGTTTTCCAGCACGGGCAGATGGCGGAACCGACGTTGGGTCATCAGTCCCATGACGGTTTCGACTTCGTCGTCAGGTGCCGCGGTGATCAGGTGCACCGACATGCGTTCCCTGACCGGCGTTCGTAACAGGTCGATGTCGGCCTGGGCGACTGCCTTGAGGATGTCACGCTCGGTGATGATGCCCACCATCGTCTCGCCCGCACAGACGATCAGCGATCCGATGTTGTGCTTGACGAGTTCCTGCACGACGTCCGACAGGCTCGCGGTATCCTGAATGGTCAGGACGGCTGTTCCCTTGGTGGCGAGAATGTCTTTCAGCAGCATCGTTCGTCCCTCGTTCTTTCAATACAGGACCGGTAGCTCTCCGGGCCGGATGACAAGAGGTGCCTCTGGCCATCCGGCTCGAATCGGAATTTTTCCAACAGCGATTTCGGCCGTCGGCGCGGAATTGCCGAACTGAGACTGAAACGATACACCGATTGTCGATTCCAGCACCGGCGGAATCGCCGTTGTCACGCGGATTCGCGGGATGTGCCGCTTTGCTGCGCGGGGCAGCGAAAAGCCGCAGTAACGATACACCGAACCCTGCCGTACAGTCAACTTTGCCACGTGCGAAACGTTCGCGTATGTTTCCATCGGCCGGTGTGCTTCAGCCGGCCGGACCTGGGCGCGTTGCGAGTTCGACGATGCGCAGGTTGCGGAATGAGATGTCGGTCGTCGGGTCGTGCCCCTGCAGCATGATCGTGCCGGGCTTCAATCGCAGCCCCTCACGCGGATTTTCGTGCGGGGGCCGTTCGTCCGTCCAGTCCGTCACCTGGTATCCATTGACCCAGGCCGCGACGTGCGGGCCGTTGACGATCAGCGTTTCCGTGAACCACTGTTGGTCGTCGGCGGCGACAAGCCTCGCATTTTTCCGCCGAAATACGCCCCCCGTTCCGCAGTCCACGGGCTGTGAGCGGTCGCCGTTCTTGAACCCGTTGTGGATCTGGCTTTCGTAGCCGTTCATGAACTCGCCGGGAATGCAGCGGAAAAAGACGCCCGAATTGAGCTGCGGGGCATGCGTGATGCAGTCGAATTGCATCACGAAATCGCCGTACGATTTTTCGCTTTCCAGTTGTCCGCGCCCGTTCTTGGCGTTCAGCCATCCCTCGCCGGTGACGGTAAAACGGCTGGGTTGATCGGGGTAGGTCTTCCAGCCCGCCAGGTCGCGGCCGTTGAACATCTCGGCCAACCCGAGCGGTTTGAGTCGGATCTTGCGAAACTCGACTCGACCGCTGTTCAACTGCAGGCCGATGCGGCCCCTTTTCAGGGGTTGCGGATCGGTGTATTCCACGATCTGTTTCCCGTCAAGTTGCACGCGGATCTGCGGGCCCTGGACGGTTACCTCGAACGCATGCCACTCGCTCGGTTTGACTTCCGCCTCGGCTTTCGCACGCTTCACCAGGCTGCCGGTCGGGAACGGATTGTCTGGTCCGGCAATGTTGAGTTCGTAGCAGTCTTTCGCCGGGTCGGTCGGCTTGGGCGGAGTGTGCAGAAAGATCCCGCTGTTGGTGTCGGCCGCGGACTGGAACTCGCATCGCAGCACGTAATCGGAGAAGTCCGCGGTGGTGCAGAGCAGGCCCGGCTCTCCCTCGGCCACCACGATGGCGTCGCCTTCGACGCGCCAGTCCGCTCTGGATTCGGCATGCCAGCCGAACAGCGTCTGGCCGTCGAACAAAGCGACGAAGCCCTGTGCCAACTCATCGTCCGAGACCGGACGCGGCGCGGTGGCGACTTTGGCGTGCGGCGTGTCTGCTTCCTCCCTCGGCTTCGCACTTGGAGCCGGCTTGGCCGGCGTCGTCTTCTTTTCTCCTTCCGCGCGTGGGCGGCCGCAGCCCGCGGGCAACAAGGACGCCAGAATCGCCACGACGATCACGCTTGCCGTTCTGCAGCACATGGTCAAAGCCTCGAAAGGTTGCGGGCGTTTGGTACGCGTGCCAAGTTTAAGACCCGGAAACTCGCGTCGCAATCGCCGGTGACCGGACCATTGTCGCGGCCGGGATACCTGCGGTCGCGCGAATCTCAGCCTCGGCTGAAGATCTCCAGCCTGGCTTCTCCGATCCGGCCGCCGCTCGGGTGCGGCTCGACGAAGATCTCGATGGCCAGCGAATTGCGAGGCAATAGAAGCGAGGTGACATCGGCGGCGAAGCGACGGCCGCTCTCCCCGCTCACAGTCTCCTCGCGTGTGATCAAGGCGGCCCCGTTCAAGCCCAGCCACTGCACGCCATCGAAGCCAAGCACCGCGAGCGTCACGGCGTCGCTCGATTCCAATCCCGTCGGTCGGCCAAACGTCCGCTCGAATCGCACGCGGCCGGTAAACAGCGGAGGGAGGAGGGTACGCGAGGTGGTGGGAACCTCGCAATGCCCGCATAGCGCTGAAGGCTGTGCGGCACCGAGGCCGGCGTCTGGCCCCCGGGTTGCGTCGATCGCCTGATATCGCCAGGGACCTCGCAACCGGATCACGTGCGATGGAATGGAGTGGGGCGTCGGGCCTTCCATCGAAGCTGCTCTTCCCGCCAGTTTCGGTCTGGTCGAAGGTGACACGAATGAGCCGGCGACGGCTAATTGTCCTGCGACATCGACCGGCGCTTCCAGGCAATCGTGTCCCGGATGATCTCGTCCATGTTGAACCTCGGCCGGCATGCAACGGTGTGCCGCAGTCGCGACAGGTCGGGAACCCGCCGCCGCACATCTTCAAAATCCTCATCGTACGCAGCCCGGTAGCTCTGGAACTCGATGCTCGAGCTTGATTCGGCAATCGCGACGACTCGCTGGGCCAGATCGAGAATCGTCACGGGATCGTCGCTGCCTATGTTGAATACTCGCCCGACGGCGTCTTCTGTCGCCGTCAGTTCCATCACGGCGGCCACCACGTCGCTGACGTGAGCAAAACACCTCAACTGCTTGCCGTCATCGTGGACGACCAGCGGGTGGCCGGCCAGTGCCGACTCCACGAACCGCGGCAGCACCATCCCGTAAGCCCCGGTTTGCCGCGGGCCAACCACGTTGAAGAATCGGCCGACAACTACCGGCACGTTGTGCTCGCGCCAGCTCGCCAGCCCCATGAATTCGTCGATTGCCTTCGAAGCGCCGTACGACCAGCGCGGGCAGGTCGTGGGACCGAAAACCAGATCGTCTTCCTCGCGCCAGAAGGGTTTCGGGTTCTTGCCGTACACCTCGCTGGTGCTGGCCAGGAAGCACTTGACGCGCTCGCCCCGCTGGACCCTCGCCCGCAGATTGGCCAACAGCAACTCCGTCGGCCGAATGTTCCGCTCGATCGTCTCCATCGGTTTGCGGGCAATCAAGGCCACGCCGACTGCGGCCGCCAGGTGATACACCTCGTCGACGTCCGCCGTCGCACACCGCGACAACTCCGCGTCTCCCACTGAACCCTTGATGTACTCGAGGCGCGGATTGTCGCGAACTGCGGCCAGGTTGGCCACCGAACCCGTGGACTCGTCGTCCACCACCCGCACTTTGTGACCCTGCTCCAGAAGTGCCTCGGTCAAATGCGAGCCGATGAAACCTGCTCCGCCCGTCACGAGAATCCTGGCCATTGCTGCTTCCTGTTTCGACTGTCGAGGAGTTCATTCCAGACTAATTCGGATCGGCCGCCAATCCCAGGCACAATTCCGCGCAGGCTTGCTGGCGCTGGCGTCGAGGCACGCCGGTTTGCTTCCATTTGGTTTCTTTGTCGAGCTCGTTCCGGCTTCATGGGATTACCAGAATTGCCCGCCCGCACCGCTAGCAGTCAGAGGGATTCCGCTTGACCACTGTTTAATGGGGATTTGGGCAGACTGAGTCGACTTGCTTTGTCAAGTGGCTTGGCAATCTGGGTTTCCTTTTTATTGCAAGTGCCTGTAAATTGTCGATAACGCACCGCACCAATGATTCAAAGGAGGGAAGGGAACCCATGAATTCCATGAGGGTGGTTCTTGCGGCACGTAGGCCGCTCGGTGTTATCGCGCTCGTTTTGGGTACGTTATCGGTTTTCATTCTGCAGTCAGCAACTGCGGCTGAGCGGCCCGCTACCTCCAAATCGACACCCGAGGCGCTGAACCTATACAGTGATGCGGCCAGTTACCAGAACAACAAGGCGTACGACCTTGCCTTGGAGGAATGGGAAAAGTTTCTCAAACAGTTTCCGGCGGATCCATTGTCCGACAAGGCCCGGCATTACGCGGGCGTGTGCGAACTTCAGTTGAAGCATCTCGAAAAGGCGATCGCGTACTTCCAGCCGGTCGTGGCGAAGGGCGCGAAGTTCGAGTTTGCCGAGGACTCGCTGTTGAATCTCGCCTGGTCGCAGTATTCGCTGGGGGGCGCCGGCAAGCCGGAACTCTACGCTCAGGCGATCGAGTCGTTTTCCCGGCTGGCCAAGGACTTCCCGAAGGGCAAGTACCTTGATCAGGCCTTGTTCTATCGCGGCGAGTCGCTGTATGCGCTGGGCAAGAAGACCGAGGCAGTGGCCGCGTATCGCGAGATGATGGAGCAGCGTCCCGACTCGCCGCTGAAATGCGATGCTCTTTATTCCCTGGGGGTCGCGCTGGAGGAGTTGAAGAACTACGCTGATGCTGCGTCGACATACGACCGCTTCCTCGAAGGATGCGGCGAGAACGAATTGGCGTCGGAAGTGCGGATGCGCAAGGCGGACCTTGTCCTGGCTCAGGGAAATGCGGCCGAAGCGGAGAAGATGTTCGCGGCGATTGCGGCCATGCCGAAGGTCAAAGACCTGGACCGCGCGCTGTTGCGTCAGGCTTATTGTGCCGCGGCGCAGAACGCTTTTCCCCGAGCCGCGGAACTCTTCGCGAGAATCCCCAAGGAGTTTCCCTCGTCATCGCTGGTCGCCGAGGCAAGTCTGTCGGCGGGACGCTGCTATTATCGCGCAGAGCAGTTTGCGGAAGCCGCCAAGTGGCTGCAGCCGGTTGCCGAAGGCGATGGGGCCGGATCTCCGGAAGCCGCGCATTGGTTGTGCAAAATCCAATTGCGCGACAAGCAGCCGGGCAAGGCCGCGGAACTGGCTCAGCGAGTGCTTGCCCGGGGAAAATCGGGTGATTTCCAGGTCCAATTGCAGTTGGATCTGGCTGATGCGCTTTACGCTCAGCCTGAGCATCGGGCCGAGTCGATGGCGAAGTACCTTGAGGTGACGCATGGTCAGCCCCAGCACGAATTGGCGGCCCAGGCCCTCTACAACGCCGCATTCGCTGCGCGCGAACTGAAGAGATTCGAGGAAGGGCTGAAGCTGGCAGAGGAGTTCCAGAAGTCGTACTCCGCCAGCGAATTCGCTCCTGACGCTCAGTACGTGGCGGCGGAATGCCAACTTCAATTGGGCAGACGCGACGAGGCGGAATCCACGCTGCAGTCGCTGGTTTCGGGACATGCCAATCATGAGAACATCGAGCTGTACCGGATCGGTCTGGCATGGGTCCTGCTGGCCCAGAAGAAGTACGGGCCGATGAACGCCGAATTGCAGGGTCTGCTTGCGAAGCTGAAAGACAACGACCGCATCGCGGAAGTGCAGTTGCTGTTGGGACGCGGCCGATTCCAGACGGATCAGTTCAAGGAGTCGATCGAGTCGTTCTCGGCTTCGCTGGCCGCCAGTCCGAAATGGTTGCATGCGGATGAAGCGTTGCTCTATCTGGCGCGGGCGAAATTCAAGACCGGTGCGAACGCCGAGGCCGTGGAAGCCTTGAAGCGGCTGCAGACCGAATTCCCGCAGAGCGAACTGATGGATCAGGTGCAGTACCGTCTGGGCGAGTTCGCGTACGGCTCGAACGATTTTTCGGCAGCGGTTGCCGCGTACGACGAGATGCTCTCCAAGTGGCCCGAATCGACCTTCGTGCCGTTCGCGCTGTACGGGAAAGGCTGGTCGCTGCTGAAACTCGAGAAATTTGCGCCGGCGGCCGAGGCATTGTCCTCGTTGATTGCCAAATACCCGCAGCACGAATTGTTCGCCGGTTCGCTGCTGGCCCGCGCGATGTGCGAACGCCATCTGAAGCAATATGCCGAGGCGATCCGCGACGCCGAGCAGTTCCTGGGTTCCAATCCGAAGCCTGTCTTGCGGGCCGATGCACTGCTCGAACGGGGCATGTCCGAGGCCGGGTCCGAAAACGCGGCGAAGGCGGTGCAGACTTTCGAGTCCATACTGCACGATGTTCCGGACTATCCGCAGACGGCCAATGTCTTGTACGAGCTGGCCTGGACGTACAAGAAACTGAATAGGGACGCGGAATCGGTTGCCGCCTTTTCGCGGCTGGCGAAGGATTTCGGGAACACGCAATTCGCCGCCGAGGCCAACTGGCGGATCGGGGAGAATCACTTCGACAAGGGCGAGTACGATCAGGCGGTCAAGTTGTACACCGTCGCCAAGGAGCAGGCTCCGCCGGGTGAAGTCGGAGAACTTGCTACCCACAAGCTGGGATGGGCTTTCTATCGTCTGAACGATTTCGACAACGCCTACAAGCAGTTCAGTTCCCAGATTCAAGCCTATCCCAACGGCCCGCTGAGCCAGGATGCGCTCTTCATGCAGGGCGAATGTCTGTTCAAGGGCGGCAAGCACGAACAGGCTCTGCCGCTGTTCCAGAAAGCGAGCAAGTCGAATCTGGCCAAACCCGAAATGCAGGTACTTGCGTTGCTGCACGGTGCCGAGAGCGCACAGCAGCTCGGCCGATGGCAGGACAGCGTCCGCATGCTGGACGCGATCATCGAGAAGCAATCGGATTCGCCCTATGTAGCCGATGCATTCTGCAGGCGGGGGCTGGCAAAACAGAACCTCAAGAAAGCGGACGAGGCAAAGACGGATTTCGAGGAAGCCGCGAATCGCTCACGTGGCGAGGCCGGAGCGCATGCCCGCTTCCTCTTGGGTGAAATCCTGTTCGACCGCAAGGAGTACGACGAAGCCATCAAGACGTTCCGCCGTGTCATGTTCGGCTTTGGCGCGGACAAGGTGCCGCCCGAGGTCCAGCACTGGCAGGCCATGGCCGGCTACGAGGCGGGACGCTGTGCGGAAGTCCAGATTGAAAAGGCCGCTGAGAAGCCCGACAAGGATCGGCTGGCGACCGAGGCGAAAGAGTTCTTTAACTACGTCGTCGACCGGCATCCCACGCACGATCTGGTGGGTGAGGCCAAGCAGCGGATCGAGGCGCTCAATAAGTTGAAATAGACAATCGGTATCGGCTGTATTGCACACCGAACACTCGGCGGCAGGGCGGCTTCGTGACAAGTGCCGCCGGCGCCGCCCGGTGGTTCGGCGACCCAAGGATGGAAGCAAGGCGGTGCGCAGCGATCACCTTGGGGGCATACCGTGAGCACAGTTACTCGTCGTTCCGCAGCACTGCGGCGTTTCCTTCAGCTGATCGCGCCGCTGGTGGTCGCGATGCTCCTGAATTTTTCCCCCCGTTGTCATGCGGCGGATGAGGACCGGGGTTCGGGGCCCCCGTCGGCTGAAAACTCTGAGTCGGAATCCCCGTCCGGCAGTACGCCAAACGCCGCTGAGAATGAAGCAGCGGGGGCGCCGGACAACGCAGTGTCATCAGACGCAGCGCCGGGCGATCGAAGCGATTCGGCGGCGAAGGAGTCTCGTCCGGCTCCGCCGGATTCGTCCGGACAGTCAAAGTCCATCAACATCTTCTGGCTGCTCGTGCAGGGCGGCTGGTTCATGGTGCCGATCCTGTTCGTTTCGTTGATGGTTGTGACCTTTGCGATCGAACGCGGAATCGGCCTGCGCCAGTCGCGACTGCTCCCACCGGAGCTGATTGACGAACTCGGCGAACTGGGTATGGCTCCCGGCGGATTCGACCCGCGGCATGCCTATCGGGTTTGTCAGCAGTATCCGTCCGCCGCCGCCAATGTGGTGCGTGCGATGCTGCTGAAGGTCGGGAGGCCGCACAGCGAGGTCGAGCATACCGTCGCCGAAACCAGCGAACGCGAAGCGAATCGGGTCTATTCCAACGTGCGTTGGATCAACCTGGGCACTTCGGTGGCGCCCCTTCTCGGATTGCTGGGCACGGTCTGGGGAATGATCGTCTGCTTCCACGATACCACGCAGCTCGACCCCGGGCAGAATAAGGCCGAGTTTCTGGCTAACGGGATCTACATCGCCCTGGTCACCACGCTGGCGGGACTGTGCGTTGCGATTCCCGCCGCCGTCATCGCACATTATCTGGAGGGGAAGATCCAATCGGCTTTCCACCAGATCGACGAACTGGTCTTCAACCTGCTGCCCCAGATCGAGCGATTCGAGGGACGGATCCGTTTCAGCCGACAGCCGGGCAGCGGCATTTCGCGGACGGACGGTGACGGGAACGGGGACGGTACGGGAAGTGGTGCGGGGTCCGGCAGCGGCGATTTGCCGGAGGAACCGCCTGTGCAGTCCCGGCCTGCGTCGCGCCCGTAGTTTTCGAATTGGGTTTTTCACACACGCGCTGAGAACGACTTGGACTGAACGGTATCGTCGGAGACCAGCGGCTTATTCTCTGTTCGAGCGGCGGACTTGCGATGGCTGTGCGAATTCACAAGGGCGATGCCCTCTCCGGTTTGAACCTGACGCCGTTGATCGACGTGATCTTCCAGTTGCTGATCTTCTTTTTTGTCGCGGCGCGATTCGAGCGCGAAGATCGCGAGCTGGATGTTCCCTTGCCCGATGCGAGCGAGGCACGCCCGCTGACGGCCGCGCCGCAGGAACTTTGGATCAACATCAACCGGGACGGCGTGTATTTCGTGGACGGCCGCAGGATGGGATTGCCCGAACTGGAACAGTTGCTCAAACGCAGGGCCGTCGATAACCCGTTGAATCAGTCGGTCATCGTGCGGGCAGACAAGCGTGTCGCGTTGGATTACGTTGTCCAGGCAGTTAATCTCTGCAAGAAAACGGGGATTCGGGACTACGTTGTCAACACGGAAGGGGACTGACCCGACACATCCGCGCGGCAGACGCCCGCGGATTGTCCGCCCCGGTGGACTTGTGCGGCCCGAATGATCTGATCGACTGGAAAGGACCTGACCGACTGGATTGAATCGCTGCGCGGAAACCAATTGCCAGGCCTGAAACAACTGTTAGCCAATGTCGCCACGTCGTCGTTTTCTTCGCAAGACCGAACGGCCCGGAGTCGCTCCGCTGGAGGAGCAGTTCTGGCCGGTGATGCTGGCCGTCTTTGCGTTTGCCGCGTTTCTGATGGGAAGCGTCCTGGCCTACCTGCCGCTTCACGGGAGTCCCTGGTATCGAGCCGCTTCCACGTGGCTGTTTGCGATTCCCCTGGCGGCTTGCGTGGGGATTTGGGTTTTGCGACACGTGCCGGCCCGGACCGTGCGCCGCAGCCTGCAGTTGTCGCTGGTGCTCTGCCTGCTGGCTCACGCCGCTTTGCTGGCCGTTTCCATGCGGGCGCGCGTCTTCGGTCAGGCGGTCATTCCGAACAAAGCGTTGTCGGCCGTGCCGGTCTCGCTGCCGCCGCGCGTTTTCGTGCCGGAATACACGGACATTCAATTGGCCCATCAGGACCAGCGGAAAAAGAAACTGCTGCAGTCCCTCACCGTCTCGTCGGCCTCGCCACGGAACGCGGACGTTGCCCCGCCTGAAGCCCATCGGCAGCCTGTCGCCGAGAAGATGCAGCCCCTTCCCGAGGCCGAAACGAAAATCTCGCCCGATCTGCACGAAGTCCCGCGGGCGGTTCCGATGGATACCGTGCCACGGCAGGGTGAGCGGCCATCGCTTTCGAGCCGTCAACCCGCGGCGGCGCGGCCCCGGGAAGACGCTTCGGTCAAGCCGTCGGCGCAGGCCGACGATCCGCAGAAGTCCGGGGCGGAACTTGCACCTCGGACTCTCGACCCGAAAACGCCGTCGACCTCACCTGTTCTGACCAAAGGGCCGCAATCCGATCGCATGGATCGATCGGCTGAACTGGACGTGCATGCGGCGGAAATCGCGCGATCGAATCCGCGGGAGAGAGACCGCGTGGAACAGCCCGATCCGGCCAAAACCGATTCCCCGAGAGTCGCCTCGCGACAGCCTCGTATGGCCCGGCGCGAGGACACGCCTGGTGACTCGGCGGCGCCGCCCGTGGCGGCTCGAATGGCCGATCCGGCTCCGGCGTCGAATCTCGCGCCGGCGCCCGCATTGCCCCGGCGCCAGCAAAGTGCGGAAAGCCCGCGGCAGGACAGCGCCTTGCGGCTCGCGGATAATCCCAGCGTTGCCGGCCCGACGGTGTCGCCGACGCCTTCTCGCCGCACGCCGCCGGCCCCTGTGCCAACGTTGAAACCCGACGATGCGGCAGCAGCGCGGCCGAGTCGAACTGCGGCAGCGAATCCGATCGCGGCCTCTCCGAAAAACGTCGAAAGCCCGACGGCAGGTCGGACCTCCGAGGGAGCCACACCGGATCGCGCTGAACCGGGGCAATGGTCGCTCGCACGATCGACTGCCGGAGCGGCCGGATTGGGGACGTCTGCCAACCTCGATCGCGCGGCGCCCGCCGCCGAGAGCCCGGCTCTGGAAGCATCCGGGGCGGCCCGCAGAAAAGAGGCAACGCAGGAGACGCCGCCGGGGGCGGCCCTGGCTCCCAGCCAGATCAGCCGCGCCCGGAGATCCGTTGCCACCGGGCCGACGCCGGGAGCCTCATTCAGGGTCAATACGCCGGATGGAGCGACGCACGCAGCCGATGAATCGCTCGAGAAGCTGTCGGCGCGATCGAGCGCGTCGGTTTCCCGATCAGACTCGAACGCCAGGTCGTCGGAGTTAACCGCGGCTCTGGGCGCAATCGATGTGGATACGGGGCCGACTCGTATCGTCCGCGAAGAGGGCAGGGGGCGGGGCAGCGGAGGTGGACAGCCGTTGATTAATCCTCGAACGGATTCGCCCGCGGAAGCTCAGCGGCGTCCCGGCGGCCAACCCCGGATGGCAATCGCCACGGAAGTCGCAGGGGCAGCTCCCGCGGCACCGTCCGGATCGGGAGGCGGTCAGCCGCTCACCGCTCCCGCGTCGGACCTGTCGCGATCCAGCGCGCCGAGCGGATCGGCTGCGATGCCTGAGTCGCCCGCGGCGGAACACGAGCACATCGGCGGATTGGCTGCGGGCGGCGACGCACGGCTTCGAAGCGATGCAGGAACGGGCGGCGGTGAAGGACTGCCGCAGGTGCCCGCCTCGCCCCTCGCCGGGACCGTTCGATCACGTCCGGGGGCGGCGGAACCGCAGATCGATACCGAGGCTCGCGAGGCACTTTCGCCGTCCGACGCTGTCGGGGCCGGGATGGCCCGCGAGGAATCTGCCAATCCCGTGACGGCCGACGTCGGACGGCTCTCGCAAGAATCGAACTCGGCTCTGTCGGCGGATCGGGCGGCGGAAATCGGCCCGGGTGGAATGGGAGACCGTGTGGAGTCGCACGTCGGGTTGGACGACCGTCGCGCCCTTCCCGACAACCCGCAAATCAGTTCCCGAAACTCGCGGTTTGTCCGGCCTGAATTCGGCGGTCCCGCCAAGAGCAATTCCACGCCGTCCATCGCCGCCGAGCCGTTCCGGAAACGCATGCTCCGCACGGCGGGCGATGGTCCGGTTCCTGCCTCGTCTCAGGCGCCGGGGCCCCAGACTGAAGAAGCCATCGAAAAAGGACTGGACTTCCTGGCCAGATACCAGCAGCCCAACGGAAGCTGGAGCCTGCAGACGTTCCGGGAAGACGCGACCATCGTCAGTGACACGGCTGCGACGGGCCTCGCGCTGCTCGCCTTTCAAGGTGCCGGATACACGCACCGCGATCACCGCTATGCCTCGCAGCAGGCTTCGGCAATGCAGTACCTGATCGACAATCAGAAAGCGGACGGAGATCTTTATCTTCCGCAGGACGATCCGTCCAATCGCAGCGCGTGGCTTTACAGCCATAGCATTGCCGCGCTGGCAATGTGCGAAGCCTATGGGATGACTCAAGACGATAACTTGCGGCAGCCTGCGCAGCTTGCGGTCGACTTCATCGCCAAGTCCCAGGATCCCGTCTACGGAGGCTGGCGTTACAACCCCGGATCGGGAGCCGATACTTCGGTCACCGGCTGGATGATGATGGCTCTCAAGAGCGGGGAACTGTCCGGTCTCAAAGTGCCGTCTCGCACGTATGAACGGGCTCGCCGATGGCTCGATTCGGCTCAGCAATCCCAAGAGCAGCCGCACCTCTACCGCTACAATCCGTTCGCTCCGGACACTGCCGCACAGCGCCACGGTCGAAATCCGACTCCCACCATGACCGCTGTCGGCCTGCTGGTACGTCTCTACGATGGCTGGCGGAGGGACCGGGAATCCATGGCTCAGGGGGCCAGATACCTGCTCGAAAACCCGCCCGCATTGGGGACTGCGAAACAGCCGAAACGCGATACTTATTACTGGTACTACGGGACTCAGGTGATGTTCCACATGGGAGGAGAATACTGGGACACCTGGAACCGGCACCTGCACCCGCTGCTGATCGATTCCCAGATTCAGGAAGGGACACTGGCGGGGAGCTGGAACCCGCGCGGAACCATTCCCGATCGCTGGGGCACGCAGGCCGGGCGAATCTACGTCACGACCATGAACCTGCTGTCGCTCGAGGTCTACTACCGCCACCTGCCGCTGTACGAGAATACGGCCAGGTGATCGGCCAAATTCGGAGTCTCCACGCCCTGGATATCGCCAAGGCACTGGTTCCGATTGACGCTGGAGCCAATTCACCGGGGGCCGATTGCCGGGGGAAGCGGGCAATTTGTCTGCCTGGCTGATTTGGATCAGGAAGCGACGGGTTGAGGATTCAGCAGGCTGAGCGTCATCGCGCGAAACACGGGTTCCAGGCGGTCGAATTCGCGATCCTCGGCCTGCCACAGAATCAGCACGGTCCTGCCCAGTGCCCTTGCGGCAAGCACGCGGGAATCGACGACGAAATCGAGGCAATAGAAGCACATGTCGTAGCCCAGCGACTCGATTTCCCCGAATCGCTCTTTCAAGGCCGATGACTCGATGCCTTCGTATTCGCCCTCCATCGACTTCAAGACGGCATCCACCAGTGATCCCGGATCGCGTTCGGATTCGTAAACGTTCAGCGACCAGAACGCACTCTCGGGACTCTGGACCGACAGCGAGAACCCGTCGCGACTTACCTCTTCGTCCGTGATCTGCCAGTTTTCCGGGTACAGGAATCGAATACCCGACTTATCGTAACAAGCCGTCATTGGCCTAATCCCCTTGGCGCGTTTCCGTGGCGAGTTTTCTTGCTTCGCCGCTGGGTGTGATCGCATCGTGTCTGAAACAACTCAGCCCATCCTAGCACGGCGAGGTGCGATCGGAGAATCCGGGAGTTGTCCTGCCGCGTCGCGTCCTGAAATGTCGAGCCCGGTAGTGCCGGAGGGTTCCTGCCGGTCAGACCGCTTGCCCCGCTGGCAAAGTAGTCTTTTGCCCGATGTCGTTACCTGCGTTGTATGGTCAGTTTGCGGAGAGTGGGTGTTCTGTGTAATTCTTCGATCTTGTTTCATTTCTGGTCTTCTGATATCGTCCTGCCCCGAATTGGGGCGGCAAATCGCGAGTTGAATTGCCGCGTCGAATTGATATCCGCCGATGAAGACAAACGAGGGCGAATTCTTGGCGATGGCCTTTCGCTCGCGACAAAAGGGGATCTGTCCGGGCTGGCAAAGCGTTTTATGTTGTTATGGCGATGGATATTGCGATTGTGTTCCACTGGCAGAGCCAGTGGCACACAGTAACAAGAGTCAACGTATAGTCTTGGGGCGTTTTATCAGGCCAGGATCTGGCTCGGGGCTGAGCGCTTTCCCGGCACGGAAGCCGGGGAGGGTTTTGCCGGAAGGTAATCGCGTGCGGCGACCGGCAGCAATTCGCATGGATGAGCGTCCGCATGGGTGAGCGTCGACGAATCGCGGATGGGTTGAACCGCAGGCCGGAGGGGCCTTGCGCGTCGTCCCGCGCCGTCTTGACGCTGCTGGTGCTGCTGATTGTTTTCACGCCTGCCTGTGCGACCCTTCGGCGGAACCGAACGGCCGATCCAATTCTGACGTCGCGTCAGCTTGCCTTGCGCGGCGCTGACGCAGTTCAGCAGAAGCGTTTGGACGAAGCTGCATCGCTGTTCGAGGGAGCCATTGCGGCTAATCCGGCCGACGAGCGGCCGCACCGGCAGTACTCGGAGGTGCTGTGGCAGCGAGGCAGACGTGACGAGGCGATCCGACAGATGGAGGAGTCGCTGAGGCTGTCGGCAGGTGATCCCGAGGTTCGAGTCAGGCTGGGGCAGATGTACATGGATCGGGGGGATCTGGAGCAGGCCTGGAATCAGGCGACCGCTGCGTCGGCCGCACACCGCCAACTGGCTTCTGCCTGGGCGCTGCGCGGCGATATCGAGAATCGCAAAGGGCGGATGGATGAAGCTCTGACGAGCTACCATCGCGCATTGTCCTTTGAGCCTCGGATGACCCAGGTACAGATTGCCGTGGCGGAGATTTATCGGAAGCAGAACAACCCGCAACGGGCGTTGGCCACGCTGCAATTGATGGAGGAGCAATACGGAACGGAGCCCGTTCCGCCGGAGGTTCTCAAACTGCAGGGGCTCGCCTTCAAAGCTCAGGGACGTTACCGTCAGGCGATCCGATCTCTGGCGCTTGCCTCTTCCGCAGATCCGTCGGACGTGGAATTGCTGTATCAGTTGGCGGACGCCCATTTTCAGAGCGGCGACCTGACCAATGCCGGACTGGTTGCCCAGGCGGCCCTGGCCCAGAACCCGAATGACGAAGCGAGTCGGCGGATTCTGGCGGACGTGCAGGCCAGTCAGCAGCATCTCACGGCGGGGCTACATCCCTCGGTTCGCGGGTACTGATCCGTGCCGGGCCGGCCTGGCTTCCGTCGCTCTATTCTTCGCCGGCAGTTTTCGTTCGGCCCATGGCGATATCGAATTCGCTGAGCGCAGGTATCAGCATGGCCGCCGTCGTGAACCCGTAGGTCACCGCAATTACCAGAAAGACGGTCAATTCCCGATTGCGCAGCACGAAGCTGACAATCGCGAAGAACGTGGCCAGCGGCAGCAGCAGCGAAGCCCAGAAGATGGCTGACGAAGGATTCCGGCTTCCCAGGGCGACGTACAGCCCAATGCTGCCGCCCATGATGAATGCAAGAAACGGGGTGAGCTGCGTCTGGAATGACCCGCTGAACGAAATCATCATCACGATGCAGGTCACGACGCCGACAAACAGGAAGAAGACTGCGCCGAGGCTGACACTGATGGCCGTTCGCGAGTTGGCGTAGGTCACTCCGCAGTGGATCCCGAGCATGCTGACGAACAAGTCCATTACGAGCAGTCCCGCGACGAGATAGGCCAGATTCTCCGCCGTCAGACCGCCTCGCCACCAGACATAGAAACACAGCACCAGCGGAAGGAGGATCATCTCCTTCGTGATCCACATGATTCCGCCGAGTTTTCCGAACACGAACTCGGTGGGGGAAAGATCCGTCACCAGCAGCAGATCGAGTGCCTGGCCGTCGCGTTCATTCGTGATCGAATTCACGGCCAGGGCGTTGATGATGACGAGGCTGGCCAGAAAGAAGGGCGCGAGGGCTTGCGTGGCTGAGGGGATCGCCGACGTCAGCCCGGTTCCGTCCTGGTCCAGGCTGGCGGGCAGATAGCGGGACAGGCTGGCCCAGGCCATGGCGAACAGGGCCAGGTAGCCCAACCGAATGATCAGCACTTTGCGACCGTAAGCCCAGGTGCAGATTTCGCGCCACAGGATCGGATTGTCCCACACTCGCCGGGTGCGGTTTTGCGACTTGCGTTGTCGCGCATCGACGTGTTCGGCTCTGGCGGCTTCAGCCGCATCGCGAGCGGCTGCGGGCACGGCTTGGCCGCCCGACGCCTGTTGTCCAGCCAACTCCACGGCATCGTGTTCCGCGCCCCAGATACTGGCTCGCTCGGCTTCTTCGGTTTGGATAATCCGGACGTCCCGTGACGGATTCCATACCCGGACGCGCGCGATGGACCAGGCGTTCATCAGGGCGGCCAGGAGCAGCGAGGCGGCGACGTAGGCCAAGGATCCATCGCCGAGCGGGCCGAGTTCGGAACTGCCGGCAATTGCGGGACGCGATGCGACCAGCACGGCCCGCAACGGGCTGAGCGCCGTCGCGGCCGTCTGGCAGGACACGCCTCCCACTTCCCGGAACAGAAGTCCTGCTTGGATTGCCTCGCAGAACACCAGCCAGATCACGAGTACTAGAGCGGTCAGCGACAAAGTCTGGAACGTCTTTTCCCGCCAGAGCGCCAGCATGGAGCCGAGGCTTCCGGCGGCCAGGACGGTTGTCAGTGTGACGAGGATCACGATCGCTACCTGACTGATCGAGATCCCGCCGAACAGCACGGCGAGCATGAACAGGGGAACGCCCGCGGCCAGCATGACCAGCACATCCAGCAGGCTGGCGAAAAGTTTGCCCAGCACCAGTTCCGAGTTGTTCAGCCGCGTCATCAGCAGAAGAATGAGAGTGCGCCGGTCCTTTTCCTGGGCAACCGCACCGGCAACACCGAATGCTGCGAGGAAAATCAGCAGTGCCAGTTGGAACGGTGCGAGAATCTGGAACAGGACCGAGCCGAACCGAGCCATGTCGCCTACGTTCCGGATAATCTGCGTGCCCGCGACGACGAGCCATGCGGTCCAGAAAACGATCAGGAGGACCATCACGTAGACGGCGCGGTACGCAAAGTGGCGGGCGCGGCGCGGCGTGGTGGCCGCTTCGCGGGTAAAGACGGGGCCTACAAACAAGCGGAGCTCCTCAAGTCATGGTTGGCGGTCCATCCAGTATAGATACGGCCAACGCCTTCTGCCGAGCGGTAGGCCCCGTTTCCGGAAAAGTCTGCGGCTGTGCCTTGCACGAAAAGTCCGGAGTCCGGAGTCTGGAGTCTGGAGGAAGACAAATTTCTATGGGTTGCGGGCCGGTCTCCCTACCGGTCCGGCTTCGTGGTCAACTCCTGTGTGGCGGCCGCCCCCCTGTGTTGCTTTCGTGCCGTTTCACTACAATCTGTACGCGAACTCCCGAGCAGAGGTTCGTCTCCGGGCGGGGGGCGACGGCGACCGTTCGGAACCGGGTGAGTCCAGCGAAAGCAGGACGGGCCAGGAATCAAACCGTCAATTGAGCAAAACGCACTTTGCATGTCCGCGCGGGACTGGCGGACTTTTTCCCGTAATCGGCATCTGGCGAAAGGGAATTCGCGTTGCGCCGATGTTCGACCTTTTCATGTAGGGGATGGTGGAATGAAGAGTCTGGCTCACAAGTTCGTTCTGGCAACGGTGGCCTTGCTGATTGCGCTGCCGCTGTGCGCTGCGGAAGGCAAGAAGGGCGGCAAGAAGGGCGGACCGAGGGGAATCGTCGCTCAACTCAAGGAGAAGCTCGAGGGCGCCAGTCTGACTGAGGAGCAGAACGGCAAAGTGAAGGAAGTTTTCGAAAAGTACACCGACAAGATTGCCGACGCGGAAAAGGCGATCCCGGCCGAACTAAAGAAGTCGATGGGCGACGCCCGCAAGAAGGCCGTTGAGGAAGGCAAGAAGGGCAAGGAACTCGAAGAGATCGTACGCAAAGATCTGACAGACGATCAGAAGGCCGCGTTGGGCAAGTTGGAGGAACTGGGACGTACGTTGCGCCAGGAAATCCACGCGATTCTGACCCCGGAACAGCGCGACAAGATCGGGCTGAAAGTGGGAGGCAAGAAGTCGGCGAAGTAAGGTCGTCCGGTTCGAGGGTCCATCCGGGTGATTCGAATTCGGGCTCGGTGCCCCCCGGGGTACCGGGCCCGTTCGCATTTCGTGCGTCCGCCGCCGGATGCCGGTAGTCGGTGGTCGGTAGTCGGTGGTCGGTGGTCGGTGGTCGGACCGATGTCCGATTTCCTCCGGACTCCGGACTCCAGACTCCAGACTTCTTCATGCCAGATACAAGGTAGACTGTCGCCGAGCGAAATACGGAGTACAGTGGATCCATCAGGGCCGAAGCGGATCGGCGGCCCTGAACGGAGCGTTCCCACGCGGGGCGGCGTTCAAGCTGGTCCGTGAACTGGCGAAACCGGAATCACCCTGGCGCCTTTCCCATGAATATTCTCCGCACGACAACCGGGCTGATGTGGATTGTCGTGATGGCCAGCGTCGGACTCGCGCTGCTGATCGTGCCGCCGTGGGTTGCCGAGCAGGTTCGCGTGGTTTCGCAGGCGGGGCGAGTCTGGCTCTGGCTCTACCTGACACTCGTCGGATTGGGGGCCGTGCTGCTGCTGGCTGCAACGGTCGCGGTCGTTTCGCGGCTATACGGCCGTACCCGCCGCAAACGCGAACGGAGGCAGCAGCGATCGAAGGACCCGAACGAGTTGAGTCGCCGCGAGCAGACGCTCGAACTGAAGGAGAATCTAGCTGCGGCCGAGGACTTGAAGGCCGAATTGCCGGCGGACGAAATGCTGCGGCGCGAACTCGATCCGCTCGCGGCGAAGATCGTTGCCAAGCAGGAGAGCCGTAGGCTGGAGATCGTGGCTTTCGGGGCGATCTCCAGCGGCAAGTCTTCGCTGCTGAACTCGCTGGCAGGACGGGATATCTTTGCCACGGACCCGAAGGGCGGCACGACCCTGCAGCGCAACGAGGTCCCCTGGCCGGGCATGGACCGGGTGATTCTCGTCGATACGCCCGGATTGGGCGAAATCGACGGGGTCCGCCGCTCGGAAGTGTCCGCCGATGCGGCCGAGGACGCGGATATCGTGCTGGTTGTCGTCGACGGACCGCTGCGGGCCTGGGAGCACGAATTGCTGCGCCGGCTGGGTGACATGCAGAAGCGTCTGGTTGTCTGCGTGAACAAAGGCGACTGGTACGACGCGAACTCGCTTGAGCGGCTGCTCGGCCAGCTTCGCGAGCAGGTCAGGCCGTTTGTGGGCGAGCAGGACGTGATCGCGGTCAGAGCCCGTCCCGTCGAGCGGCCCGTGGTTCGGCAGCTGGCCGATGGCTCACAGATCGAAGAGACGGTGGCAGTGCCCGCCGATATCGCGCCGCTGGCCGAACGGATGATGCAGATTGTGCGGAAGGACGGCAGCGATCTGCTGCTGGCGAACCTGCTGTTGCAGTCGCGAGGTCTGGTTGAGGAAGCTCGTGCCCGCGTGCGGATCGCACTCGACCGGCGAGCCTGGGAGCTTGTGGATCGATACATGTGGGGAGCAGGAGGCGCCGCGGCGCTGAGTCCCTTCCCTGTGCTCGATCTTGTCGCGGGTTGCGCGATCTCGACGAAGATGGTGGTGGATCTGGCCCGCGTCTATCGTCAGGATGTCGATTTGAATGCCGCGACCCGGCTGATTGCGGAACTCGGCAAGAACCTCCTGGCAATCCTGGGTGTCAGTGCGGCGGCCCCCGCCGTTACGGCCGCAGTCGCTTCGCTGCTGAAGACCGTTCCCGGCGTCGGCACACTGGCCGGAGGCGTTCTGCAGGGTATCGTGCAGGCACTGGTTACGAGGTGGATCGGCGCGGTGTTTATCGAATACTTCAAGAGTGAAATGCAGCAGCCGGAAGGCGGCTTGGCGTCGCTCGCTCGACGCGAATGGCAACGCTTGACCACCGTGGAACAGTTATATCGGCTGGTTAATGCGGCCCGGTCGCAGTTCGCTGGCCCGCGCGAGGAGCAGACGGCGTGAGCGACGAAGAGAGTCTACTCAGGGACGATCACTACCGGCACGCGGTAACTTCGCTCGAGCACACGATCGAGCACATGAAACGCTGTCCGCCCGAGGAGCGGCAACGCCTGCGGCGGGAATTCGACAGCATGCAGGGGATGCTTCAAAAGCTGACGAAAGGACGCGTCGAAATCGCCGTCTTCGGCGAGATCAGCACGGGCAAGTCGGCGCTGATCAACGCGCTGGTCGGGCAGCAGGTCGCCGCCGTCGACGTTCAGGGCGGTTGGACGAAGGACGTCTGGCACGTCGCCTGGGAAGCGAACGGCTGGCGGATTCCCGGGCTGGCTCAGTCCGAGATGGTGCTCGTGGACACGCCCGGATTGAATGAGGTCGGGGGACAGCAGAGAGCCGATATGGCGCATGAGGCCGCGGAACGGTCCGACCTGATCCTGTTCGTCACCGATTCGGACCTCACCGAGACTGAGTACACGGCCCTGCTGACGCTCGCCGGTTCGCACAAGCCGATGATTCTGGTAGTGAATAAGATCGATCTGTACAGTCGCGCTCAGCGCGAACGGTTGCTGGAGGTCGTGCGCGACGAGCGATTGGGGAACATCCTGGCTCCCGAGGACGTGGTGCCGACGTCCGCGGATCCGCGTGAAGTCGAGTACATTATTGAATCTGCCGACGGCACGACTCGCAGCGAATGGCGCCGGCCGCCTGCGGATGTGGGCCGGCTGAAATCCCGCATCCTCGAAGTGCTCGAAAAGGACGGCTCGGCCCTGCTGGCCCTCAACGCGGCAATGTACGCGGCCGACCGGTCCGATCGCATCGCGACATTGCGGGTCAGGATGCGGGAGACGAAGGCGAACCAGACGATCTGGAGCTACGCGGTGCTGAAGGCGGCCGTTGTTTCGTTCAACCTGATTCCCGTGGTCGACGTTCTCGGCGGTGCCGCGGTCGATGCTACCATGGTGGCGACGCTTTCGCATATCTACGGTCTGCAGATGTCGTGGACGCACGCCCGCCGCCTGGTTACCTCGATCGTGGCGGCGGCCGGCTGGGTCATGCTGGCGGAGTTCGGCACCCATTTTGCCTCGATGGCTTTCAAGGCGCTCACATTCGGCTATGGCACGGTGCTGACCGCCATCCCGCAGGGGGCCGCGGCCGGTTACGGCTCCTATATTGTCGGGCAGGCTGCGAAGTACTATTTCGAGCACGGCTCGTCGTGGGGACCGGAAGGCCCCAAAACGGTCGTCAAACGAATTCTCGACGAGACGGACAAACAGTCGGTACTCGAACGACTGAAGGACGAAATCCGCAAGAAATTGACCATGAATCGGCACGTCGAACAGGAATGAGCCGACGGCAGCGGGGGTTTTTCGGCGATTTCCGGACGGAGCGGGAGAGAAAATCGTCGCATTGCGTCTATTTCCTGCGCCGCAAACTGCAAGGAGACGAAATGACGCGTAGCCAAAAGCGATCCGGCCGATCTTGGAGTTGGGCTGCATGCGCGGTTGCCGTGGCCACGGTGGTCAGCCCGGCCTGTTCGGAAACTCGCGATGACCCGGTGGAACAGATTCAGCGTTACTGCAATTCGAGCTGGCAGCGGGCGGGTATTGCTCGACAGGATTGGGAGGATTGCACCCAAGAAGCCGTGCTTGCGCTGCTGGCCCGCATCGGTTCATCTCAGCTGCCGCTGGCCATCGCCGATCCGGAATCCTCGCATCGACGGGAACTCAAGCGATGCGTCTGGAGCACTTCCAAACGCTGGCTTCGAGCCTCGCGCCGTTCCGTTCGGCAACGACTGCTCGATCTGCCCGAAAAGTGCGAACGGAGGGATGCGTTTCCCTGCACTTGGGATGAGTTGCTCGCGATTGCCCACCGCCGGGTCAGCAGCCAGCAATACCGTATACTCGCCCTGTCGCGAGACGGATGGGCGATTCCGCAGATTGCCGCGGAGTTGAATCTGTCGCCGATCCAGGTGAGCCGAGCCAAGCACAAAGCCCTGTGCAGGATTCGCGATCTGGTGTCCGAGGCGATTTCCATGGCCTAGCCGCAGACAGCGGCCATTCGCCCCGAACCTGAGCCGCTGAGGCCGCCCGCTGCGGTCGCGTTGTCCGGTTCTGTCGCGCCAGTCTTGCGGCGGCGGTCGATTGCGTTAGACTCGGAAACTCGGGCCCGCGATCGGCTGACGCAGTCGCTCCGTCGGCGCCTTGGAATCAGGATCATCCCAGGGCGGGCCGCCATGCGAATCTACTCTGTTCAGAAACCACACCTTCCGCCGCTGGAGATGTCATCCCGGTTCCGCACGGAAATTGCATACTTCATGACCCCCTCCGGCGAGTCCGGTGCACCCGAACTCGGTCCGGGAGAGTACTGGATCCGGCTCGCGGATGTCATCCGATGGCTGGACGAAGGCGTCATCTGCGTCGTCTCGCCGCTGGATGCCGAGTCGCAGGCCGAGATCGAACTGACTGAAGAGCAGGAACGCTGGCTGGAATGGCTCGTCGAAAACGAGATTGAGCATCTGCGCGTGGAAAGTCCCTGAATTGCGGGGCGGGCGCGGTGGATCGTGGCGATGTTGTCAGTCCCCCGTTCCGCGTTCCCCAGGAAGCTCGATAATTGGTTCTGGCTGCCGTCGGCGCTGCGTCGATGGAGAACCGCACACCAACCGCTTGAAGTCCGAATATGTCCACTGCGAAACCGACTCGCTCGGAAGACCACTTGCTGATTCGGTCGATCACGCCGGACGGTCAGTCCGCTGTCGAAGTTGGGGGAATCACGGTTTTCGTCGGCCCGAATAACGTCGGCAAGACCGCTGCGCTGCGCGACTTGGTTCTGCTGGCGGGTAACTACGATGTGACGTCCAAAGAGGGACAGCCCGAAGGGGACGTAGTCACCACGGTGATCCGCGACGTCACGTTTGTCGGGAAGATCACCCTCGACCGGCTCCTCCGCGGGCTGGACAGCATGCCCGGAGAAACGTCCGATGCGACCATCGTGCAGGGCATCGGCCCCGACCTGCGAACGCCTTTTCGTGCGTCTTTCGGGACCGAAATCAAGAACGTGCTGTATCGGCCGGTAATGACGGCCCGCTCGGTGCGCACGACCGCGCTGGGGCAGGTCATGCCGCTGCGTGCGGCGTACCTCGATGCCGAGCGAATGGGCGAACTGCTTCACTCGGCCCCGGCCTGCAGTCCGCTGCAGGCGCCGGAGAGTCTATTGCAGGCTCTCCATTACGCGGCGCCTTCGGTGCATGCGGAACTCGATGCGGCTTTTCGCACGGCCTTTCCCGATCGCCATGTGCGGCTCGATGCGAGCGAACATGTGAATCTGTACCTGCGCGTGGCCGCGGAGTTCCCGCCGCAAATCGGTGACCCGGTGAAGGACGCACTGCAGTTGGCTCAGTTTCCGCCTGCCGATCGTGAAGGCGTCGGGCTGCAGACGTACCTGAGCGTCGTGCTCGCCATGCTGCTCTGCCAGGGACGGCTGATCCTGCTCGATCAGCCGGAGACGGCGCTCTATCCCGAGCAGGCTCGGCGCCTCGGACGCTGGATTGGACAGAATTCGCCGCGACTGGGCTGCCAGGTGTTCATCGCGACACAAAGCCCCGCGTTGCTGCAGGGATTGCTCGAAGGCTCCGCGGACATTTCCGTTTTTCAGCTTTCGCGAACCGGCAACCTGACGCGATGGCAGGCCGTGCCGGCAGACGTCGCGGGGGCGCTGGCCCGTTTTCCGATTTTCTCCGCCCAGCAGGCGATCGAACTGCTGTTCAGCGACGGAGCCGTGCTCCTGCCCGGAGCGGACGCTCGCCTCGTTTACGAAACGGCTGCCCAGCGGTTTGTCGGTTCGGGCAACTTGCGGTTCCTGCAGACGTACGGCGCAAGGAACCTGGCGGTACTGGCCCGCACGCTGCGGAAGGCCGAGTTGCCGATCGCCGTCGTCGCGGAACTCGATGTGCTGCAGTCGGAAGCCGGCTTCAGCGAACTGGTGAAAGCCGTAACCGGGAATCCCCCGCCCGCGCCGTGGCTGGCCACGCGCGAACGACTGGCCAAGCACGTCGATGGCTTGCTCGGCTCGCGTCAACTCGCGGCCGCGGCGCATGAGGTCGAGAGTTTTCTGGACCAGATGAAGAAGGGGGACGCGGAGGCCGCGCAGGTCGCCGCATCGGACCGCGAGGATCCCCGGGAAAAATGGGCCCGGTTGCAGCGGGACCAGATGGCCAGCGTGCCGCCCGACCTGCGAGTCTGGGTCGAAGAACTGCTGGATGAACTGAAACACGCCGGCCTTTTTTTGTCCCCCCGCGGCGGCTTCGAAGGTTGGCTGATCGGCGGCCAGCCGACCGCGGATCCGGAAATCAATCTGGCCAGGGCCGTGCAGGCATTGAGCCGGGGAGAATGCCCGGCTGAACTGCGGGCGTTCCTCAACGAGATCGTCTCGTACCTCCGCCTGCAGTCGGCTCCGACCAGGCCGGCACGGCTCAATGTGCGGTCCTGATTGTCCCGAGTCGTCTGACGGCCGCGGCTTTGCCGGCCCGGCCCATCGGCAGTCGGGCGTCCGTTTTCGGGTATCGGCAATATGGCATTCGGCAAATCGCATCGCGGAACAGCGACTCATTTTCGGAGGCGGAACTTGCAGCGAGATATCGCAAACGACCCAAGCGAAACGGGCACGCTCTGGAACGGATTGGCATCCCGGGTGCTCGCCGGGCACGAACTCACGGAGGCCGAAGGTCGGTCGATTCTGGATTCGTCCGACGACGAATTACTGGACGTGCTGGCCGCCGCTTACCGCATCCGCCGGCATTATTTCGGCAATACGGTGCACCTCCATTTCCTGATCAGCGCCAAGAGCGGCCTCTGCCCCGAAGACTGCGGTTATTGTTCGCAATCGCGCGTCTCCAGCGCGGAGATTCCGCGGTACAACCTGCTCAACCGGGAGCAACTGATGGACGGTGCAAGGATCGCCGCCGAGCGGGGTTCGCGCACGTACTGCATCGTCATCTCGGCCCGCGGGCCGAGCGAACGCGAATTGCGCGAAGTCGAGAAGATCATCCCCGAAATCAAAAGCAAATATCCCGTCCGGATCTGCACGAGCCTCGGGTTGCTCTCCCGCGAACAGGCCGATCGCCTGAAGGCCTGCGGCGTCGATCGAGTGAACCACAACGTCAACACGAGCGAGCAGTACTACGCCGAGATCTGTACGACGCACGGCTACCAGGATCGCATCACCACGCTGCGCGCCGTTCGCGAAGCCGGCCTCGAAATTTGTTCGGGTGGAATCATCGGCATGGGCGAGCGGTCGATCGACGTCGTACGCATGGCGATCGAACTGCGGGCTCTGCGAGTCCAGTCGATACCTTTGAATTTCTTTCACGCGATTCCCGGAACGCCGCTGGCCGAGTCGCCGAGGCTCGATGCCCGCTACTGCCTCAAGGCGCTGGCCCTGTTCCGGTTCGCGAATCCCGCCTGTGAACTCCGCATGGCTGCGGGACGCGAATTGCATCTGGGCAGCATGCAATGCCTGGGACTCTACGCCGCCAACTCGCTGTTCGTCGGAGACTATCTCACCACGAAAGGCCAGCCGCCCGAAGCGGACTATCGGATGATCGAGGAAATGGGCTTCGAGATCACGAAGAACTCGCTGCCCGGGGCGGCCGTTGAAGTCATTTCGGGCCGGGATTGAATTTCCACAGCGTGCCCGTGTCGCTGCCGACCGCTGCCGACCCGCCGCCCAGGCTGGTGATGTACAGGATGCCGTCTTTGCCCGCGGCCAATCCCGTGGGACGCTCGATCGTGGCCACGCGACGCGCCTCCGCGGACTGCTTGCCATCGGCCAGCACGGAAACGATTTGGAAAAGACCGCCCTGATCGGGCTGCTCCCAAGCCAGGTCCGTTGCGTAGAGTTGGCCGTCCGCGCCGAATGCCAGCCCCGTCACGTCGTAAAGTCCGGGCGTGGTATCGAGCAGCAACTGGCGATTCACCGCGCCGAAGAAGGCGATGTGCGAATCCCGGCCGCCGCGCAGCTTGCCGATCTGCGAGACGATCACATCTCCCCGCGGACTCGTTGTCAACGCGTAGGGAGAGGCGACTCCGGTCGCAGAGGAAGTGGCAAGATACCGCTCGAAAGATATCGCCTGCCCGGCCTGGACCGAGATCCTCGCCATCCAGCCTTTGTCGCCGCTGTCCTGGCACACGGCGAAGACGGATTTCGCTGTCGAACAAATCCCGGTGAAATTCCCGCCCGATTGAGCCGGATCGCTTGACGTGACCAAATAACGTGTCGCCGCCGCACTAAGGTCTCGCGCCTTCTCGCCCGCAGCTCCGATCGGCAGAACCAGCAACTCGTCCTGGCCGGCGGGGCGGTCCCCCGTGCCGGCCAGCAACATGCCATTGCCCAGAAAACCCAGTCCGAGAGGGCTGACCTGATAAGACGGTTCGTCGCCGAATGTCCCCGGCGTGAAACCGGCGACTGCGGTCTCGACCGCTCCGCCGACCACGCGCACGATCCGCCCTTTTCCGCTTTCGGAAACAAAGACATCGCCCGTCGCCGGCTGCACGGCAACGCCCATCGGGTGATCCAATTTGCCTGCCACAACTTCGGGCTGGGCGGCATGCAGATTAGCGCAAGTGTTGGCCAAGAGGACGATTAGCCAGCAGCGGTTCATGGCGATACCTCGACGGCGCAAGCGATCACTCGGTGCGAGAACATCATATCCGGCCTGACCTATCGCGCGCAGTCCGCGCCGGTCACCAGGGCCCAATCCCCACTTTTTTGATGAACCGGCCTCGCACAACCGGTCGATTATTTACTATGATTAGTATCAAGGTGATCATTGCCGCTGTCGATACGGCATTCCGAGGGGTTCGGTGCGATGCCGGGAACGTTCAGGGCCTTCATGGGGAATTACGCAAATGGTCGTTGCAAAAGACAATTCGTTGAGCATCGGTCGGACGCCGCTGGTACAGTTGAACCGCATCACGGTCGGCTCGAAGGCCACCGTGCTCGCCAAGATCGAGGGACGAAACCCGGCGTACTCGGTGAAGTGCCGGATCGGCGCGGGGATGGTCTGGCAGGCCGAGCAGGACGGTTTGTTGAAGCCGGGCGGGCACATCATCGAACCGACGAGCGGCAACACGGGCATCGCTTTGGCGTTTGTTGCGGCGGCACGGGGTTATCGGTTGACGGTAACGATGCCTGAGTCGATGAGTCTGGAGCGGCGCAGGGTATTGTCGCTTCTCGGGGCGAAAATCGTCCTGACTCCGGCGGATCAGGGGATGAAGGGAGCGATTGCCAAAGCCGAGGAACTGCTGGCTGCGGATTCGCAGGCATTCATGCCGCAGCAGTTCAAGAACCCGGCGAATCCGGCGATCCACGTTCGCACCACAGGGCCGGAAATCTGGGAGGATACGGACGGCGCGGTGGACGTTCTGGTGGCGGGAGTCGGTACGGGAGGTACGATTACAGGAGTTTCCAGGTACATCAAGCAGGAACGCGGAAAGAAGATTCTCAGTGTGGCGGTGGAGCCGGAAGAGAGCCCGGTGATCACGCAGACCCTGGCCGGGCTGCCCATCAAACCGGGGCCGCACAAGATCCAGGGGATCGGCGCCGGTTTCATACCGGAAACGCTGGATCTGTCGGTTGTGGATTGCGTGGAGCGGGTCAACAGTTCGGCAGCCATCGCCATGGCCCGGAGATTGGCACGCGAGGAAGGCATTCTCTGCGGCATCAGTTGCGGGGCGGCGGTTGCAGCTGCAGCCCGCCTGGCGGAGCAGCCCGAATTTGCGGGCAAGGTGATTGTGGTGGTGCTGCCGGACTCGGGCGAACGCTACTTGTCGAGTGCGCTTTGCGAGGGGTTGTTCAACGAAACCGGGTTGGCGACGTGATGGCTGTGGCCGCTTGACGGCGGGAGGGAGTGGCTGATACATGGCGGAGTTTGCTGGATTTGAATTTGATGCGCTGCTGAGGAGTCCTCTCTGGCGGCAGCGGGATCTCGGCAAGCCGCTCCCGGTTTCGCCTCATGCGAATTCCGTCTGTCTTCCGACGTGGGCCGACGTGATCGGCTACGAGCAGAACGATCCCGGGATCATCGGCCGGCTTCAGACCGGCTATCCCCGCTTCTTCATTCACCCGCTGGTGGATCGGTTTTTCCGCGCGAGTGCCGACCGGTTTGCGCGTGGCGACGAGGTCTGTCATGCGTATTCGACGGAAAGAGCGGCACGGCGGGCGATCGAATCGGTGCGGCGCTGGAGCGGAAAGCGTGGAAGGCTCGAGGTCTGGCGGGAGGGCGGCCCGTTCATAGCGGCTTTTCCCCGCGAGGTCGAGAAAGAGGCCCGCAAGCACTGGCGGCATTCGGGCGACGGCATTTCCTCGCGGCGTGCCGAGGTGCTGCTTGAAGGGCTGCGCGAACCGCCGCGGGACGCGGCCAAGGAATTGATTCGCAATCGAATCGCCGGACTCGTGGGCGTATCTGCGGAGCTGGTCTACCTCGGCTGTTCCGGGATGAGTTCGATCTACACGGCACATCGGGCTGCGCAGCGGTTGCGTCCCGGGGTCCGGAGCGTGCAGTTCGGGTTCTCGTATGTCGACACGCTGAAGATCCAGCAGGATCTCGGTCCGGGCGTTCACTTCCTTGCGAACGGTGATGCGGCCGATCTGGATGTGCTGGAGTCGTTGCTGAAAGCCGAGCCGGTTTCGGCCATCTTCGCCGAGTTTCCCTGCAATCCGCTGCTTCATTCGCCGGACTTGCGGCGGCTGTCGCAACTCAGCCGGAAGCACGGCGTTCCCCTGATCGTTGACGAAACACTGGGGACCTACGTCAACGTCGACGTGCTGCCCGCAGCGGATCTCGTGGCGACGAGCCTCACGAAGTACTTCACGGGAGTGGGGGACGTGATGGCCGGCGCGATCATCGTGAACCCCGCGCGACCGGGGGCACAGGCACTGCGGGAGGCGGTCGAGGCGGAGTACGAGGACACACTCTGGGACGGAGACGCGCAGCGACTCGAGCGTGTGTCCCGCCAGTTTGTCGATCGGGTGCGGCGGATCAACGACACTGCGGAACGGCTCTGCGACTGTCTGCGTTCCGAACGGCACGTGGCCGAGGTGTACTATCCCAAGTACGGCGACGCCGAGAGCTACGCCGCCTTCCGGCGTGCCGGCGGCGGCTACGGCGGGCTCTTTTCGATCCTGCTTCGCGATGCGGCTGCGAATGCTCCGCGGTTCTTCGATGCGCTGCGGGTTTCGAAAGGGCCCAATCTGGGAACCCACTTTTCTCTCGCGTGCCCCTTCACGCTGCTGGCGCATTTCGACGAATTGGATTTTGTGGAAAGCTGCGGCGTCAATCGCCACCTGATCCGCGTCTCCGTTGGTCTGGAGTCGCCGGACGATTTGATCGCGAGGTTCCGCGACGCTCTTGCAAGCCTGGGGTGAGCCCGCCAACATAGGGCTTCGTGACGGGGCTCGTTCAAGGCTTTCCAACATTGAGGCTCGCGATGAGGACTTCGGCAGCTCTGGCATGGTTCGTGGCAACGCTTGCCTGCGTTTCGTATGGATCGGAGTGGCCGCAGTGGCGCGGGCCGTTTTTCAACGGCACAACCGACGAAGCCGGACTGCCGGCGAGTTGGAGCCGCACCGAGCATGTCGCCTGGGTTGCGGACCTGGCGGGTGCCGCCGCCTCGACGCCCGTCGTGTGGGGCGACCGCGTATTCCTTTCCGGTATCGACGGCCCGCGCGACATGCTCCTGGCGATCTGCCTGGATCGCGGCACGGGGCGCGTGCTGTGGCAGCACGACGTTGCGCAGGGGATCCGCAAGGACGACCGCAGCAATTACGCTTCGGGTTCGCCCGCGACCGACGGCAAGCTGGTCGCCTTCTTCTACGGAAACGGACGTCTGGTCTGCTTTGACGTCGAAGGCGGAGAGCTTTGGACGCGGGATCTGGCCAGGGAATTTGGCGAGTTTGCTTTCCAGTGGACGTTCAGCAGCAGCCCGCTGCTCTTTCAGGACCGGCTCTACGTGCAGGTTCTGCAGCGAGACGTCGCGGTGGAAGGCCGCGGCCGGGCGGACGGCATGAACGAGTCGTATCTGCTCGCGATGGAACCGCGGACGGGCAAGACGTTGTGGCGTCATGTGCGTCCGAGCAAGGCGGTCGCCGAGTCCCAGGAGTCCTACGCCACGCCGATTCCCTTCGGCAAGAGCGG
Source organism: uncultured Planctomycetaceae bacterium (assembly GCA_903863885.1). GTDB lineage: Bacteria > Planctomycetota > Planctomycetia > Pirellulales > Pirellulaceae > CAIPEB01. The sequence continues at coordinate 46,511 of CAIPEB010000449.1, forward strand.
CGAAGAGCAGCTGCTGGTCGCAGGCGGGGACGTGTTGACCGGCCATGATCCGGCGACGGGACGCGAACTGTGGAGGTGGGGGAGCTGGAATCCCCAGCGGATCGGGCACTGGCGGCTGGTCCCTTCGCCGGTCGGCGGCGCGGGAGTGGTGCTTCTGTGCGCTCCCAAGCGTGAGCCCGTCTATGCGCTCAAGGTCGGCGGCGCCGGCGAGTTGGACGATCAGTGTCTGGCCTGGGTCAGCCGCGAATCGCGTGCAGTAACGGCCGACGTTCCCACGCCCGCCTTTTACGACGGCGATTTTTTCGTGCTCAATGATCTGCGAGGCGAACTCTCGCGAGTCGAAGCCGCGACAGGGAAGGTGAAGTGGTCGATACGGACGCCGGGCCGCTCCAAGTACGAAGCGTCGCCGCTGGCCGCGGACGGCAAGATCTATCTGATCAACTTCGACGGCGAGGTCTCGGTCGTGCGGGCAAGCGACGGTCAGCTGCAGGCGACAATCGCGATGGACGAGCCTGTCGACGGCGAAAAATCGCGAGCATCGATCATCGCCGCGCATGGGCAGCTGCTGATCCGCACGACGCGCAAGTTGTACTGCGTGGGGCCCAAAGCTCCCTGATTCCCCTGCGATTGGCCGATTTCCCGGCACATGCCGCGTTCGGCCGGAACTCAGCAGATGCCGTGTCGGGACTCGAACGCGGCGATTTTATCTTCAAGCTGCAGCGTCAGGCCGATATCGTCCAGTCCTTCCAGTAGGCACTGGCGCCGGAACGCGTCGATCTCGAAGGCCAGGCTCAACCCCTGCTCGTCCTCGATGCGGCAGTTGACCAGATCGACGGTGAGTCGATACGGGGCGTTGGCGGCGCGCCGGAACAGTTGCTCGACTTCGCTCTCGGAGAGTTTGATCGGCAGCAGTCCGTTCTTGAACGAGTTGTTGTAGAAGATATCGGCGAATGTCGGGGCGATTACGACGCGGAACCCGTAGTCGGTCAGGGCCCACACCGCGTGTTCACGGCTGGATCCGCAGCCGAAGTTGCGTCGCGCGAGCAGAATTTCTGCGCCGCGTGCGGCCGGCTGATTCAATTCGAACGCGGGATTATCCGAGTTGTCGTCGTTATATCGCCAGTCAAAGAACAGGAACTCGCCGAACCCGGTTCGCTCGATTCGCTTGAGGAACTGCTTGGGGATGATCTGGTCCGTATCGACGTTGGCCCGATCCATCGCGGCGACGGTGCCTGTGTGCTGCTTGAACGGTTGCATGGAGACCTCGGTAGGCGTGAGACTCGATAGCGGTTGCTGTTACTTGCGCTGCCACTGCCGGATATCAACGAAATGTCCGGCGATGGCGGCTGCGGCGGCCATGGCGGGTGAGACGAGGTGAGTGCGGCCGCCCTTGCCCTGCCGTCCCTCGAAGTTGCGGTTGCTGGTTGCGGCACACCGCTCGCCCGGTTCCAGTTTGTCGGGATTCATGGCCAGGCACATGCTGCACCCGGCTTCGCGCCACTCGAGGCCAGCCTCGGTGAAGATCCGGTCCAGGCCTTCCTGCTCGGCCTGCGCTTTGACCATTCCGCTGCCCGGCACGACCATCGCGTGGACCTTGGCGGAGACTCGATGGCCTTTCACGACGGCGGCCGCCGCGCGGAGGTCCTCGATGCGGCCGTTGGTGCACGATCCGATGAAGACCCGATCGATGGCGATATCCTGGATGGGAGTTCCGGCCTTCAGTCCCATGTACTCCAGCGCGGCCGCCGCGGCCTTGCGGTCGGTTTCGTCCGCCATCGAGGATGGATCGGGAACCCTTTCGGCGACCGATGCGACCTGTCCCGGATTCGTGCCCCAGGTCACCTGCGGGGCGATATCCCGCGCGTGGAAGATCCGCGAGCGGTCGTATCGGGCACCCGGATCCGACGGGAGCTGCCGCCAGCGATTGACGGCCGCGTCGAAGTTGCGGGGTGCGAACTGGCGTCCACGAAGGTATTCGAACGTGGTGTTGTCGGGGGCGATCATGCCGGCACGAGCGCCCGCCTCGATCGACATGTTGCAGACCGTCATGCGTTCTTCCATGCTGAGCGCGCCGATCGCCTCGCCGGTGTATTCGATCACGTAGCCGGTGCCGCCGTCGGTGGTGATCTGGCCGATCAGATACAGGATCAGGTCTTTGGCCGTCACTCCCTCGGCGAGACGGCCGTCGATCCTGAGTTCCAGCGAGCGGGGCTTGTGCTGCCGCAGGGTCTGCGTCGCAAGCACGTGCTCGACTTCGCTCGTTCCGATGCCGAAGGCCAGTGCGCCGAATGCGCCGTGGGTTGCCGTGTGGCTGTCGCCGCACACAATCGTCATGCCGGGCTGCGTATAGCCGAGTTCCGGGCCGATCACGTGGACAATTCCCTGGTTGGGATCGCCCAGGTCATACAGCCGGATTCCGAATTCGCGGCAGTTCGCCCGGAGGGTATCGACCTGCGTCCGCGAGATGGGGTCGGCGATCGGCAGGTGCCGGTCGCTGGTGGGGATATTGTGGTCCGGAGTGGCGATCGTCATTTGGGGCCGCCGGACTTTGCGGCCGGCCAGCCGCAGTCCCTCGAAGGCCTGTGGACTGGTGACTTCATGCACTAGTTGCAGGTCGATGTAGAGGATGGCCTGTTTTCCCGCTTCCTCGTGCACAACATGTTCGTCCCAGATCTTCTCGAACATGGTGCGCGGTGTCGTTGCAGCTGACATAGGAACTTCTGGCTCCCAGCTTGGAAATACCCGCAAAATCACAAACGCCTGATTCTAACGGATCGCCGGCGGCTTGACGAGGTTCGTCCCGCGGCGCGGCGCCGGCGGAGAATGGCTTCGCAAGTCGCTTCCCCGCCCGCTATACTCGATTCGAGACGATCTGCGGCTCCGGGCGGGTGGCATGTGGTTTCGGTTGAGCAATTCATCGACGGTTTGACGGCAAGCGGGTTGATGACCGCCGAGGAAGTCCATGCGCTGCTGGTCAGTCTGCCTCCCGACATGCAGCAGCCCGGCGTCAAGGAACTGGCTGCGGAACTCGTTCGACGCGGCCGGTTGACGCGGTACCAGGCGGGCCGCATTGCCGCGGGTCGGCCGCAGAATCTGGTGCTCGGCAAGTACGTCATTCAGGACAAGATCGGCGAAGGGGGGATGGGCGAGGTTTTCGCCGCGGAACACCGGCGGATGAAACGCCCCGTGGTGGTGAAGATCCTGCCCGAGGCGGCCACCCAGTCGGAATATTCGCTGAGGCGATTTCAGCGGGAGGTCGAGGCGGCGGCTCAGCTCTCGCACCCCAACATCGTGACGGCGTTCGATGCCGACGAGGCGCAGGGCATCCATTTCCTGGTAATGGAATACATCGAGGGGGTGCCGCTGGGAGACTGGGTCAGCCGCATGGGACCGCTGCCGGTTGCCAAGGCGGTGCACTGCACCCTGCAGGCGGCGCAGGGGCTGGCCTATGCGCACTCCAAGGGCATCATTCACCGCGACATCAAGCCCAATAACCTGCTGCTGGACGTCAACGGGGTGGTCAAGATCCTCGACATGGGTCTGGCACGGTTCGACGACGGCCGCTCGACCGTCTCGTACCACGACGGGAACGGACTGACTTCGCACAACCAGATTGTCGGCACCGTGGAGTACATGCCGCCCGAGCAGGTTGACAATTCCTCGCATGCGGATCGGCGCTCGGACATCTACAGCCTCGGCTGCACGCTGTACCGCCTGCTGGTGGACCGGCCGCCGTATCCGGGGGAAACCGTTGTTAAAATTCTGCTGGCTCATCGGCTCGAGCCGATTCCCTCGCTGCGTGACGATCGCCCCGACGTACCCGAGAGTCTGGCTGCCGTCTTCGAAAAGATGGTCGCGAAGTCGCCCGAAGAACGGTACCAGACGATGGACGAGGTGATCGAAGATCTGCAGTCGTGCCTCGCCGAGATCGATCAGAGTTCGCTGCTGGATCTCGACATTCCCGGCGATTCAACGCGGGGGCCGGTCCGCGAGACAACGACGGTGCTGGATTCCGATTTGAAGGAGCAGTTGCAGCGGCACCTGCCGGCTTCGGAAAAGACGGATTCCCAGGCCGTTGAACCCACCGTGTCCGTGGCCCAGGACTCGTCGGTCGCGGAGAAAACGTGGCGATCCTGCCGGCTGGCCGTCGGCATCGATCTGGGGACGACGTTCTCTGCGATCGCCTGTCTCAATGCGTCCGACCGCCCCGAGGTGCTGGCCAATTGCGAAGGCGAGAAGATCACGCCGAGCGTCGTCTTGATCGAGGGACGCGACGTCGTCGTGGGGCGTGAAGCGTGCAAGGCGATGGTTACGGACATGGAGCACGTCGCGGAGTGCGCGAAACGGGATCTGGGGCATCCGCTGTACCATCGGCCTGTCGGCGGTTGCGACTATCCGCCCGAGGCCATTCAGGCCTGGGTGCTGAAGAAGCTCTGCGATGACGTGCGCGACAGGATCGGCCCGGTCGAGCAGGTCGTGATCACGGTGCCGGCGTATTTTGACGAAGTGCGGCGCAAGGCCACCCAGGATGCGGGCTACATCGCCGGCTTGCACGTCCTGGACATCATCAACGAGCCGACTGCGGCGGCGCTGGCATTCGGGTTTCAGCACGGGGATCTGTCCAGCGAGGGTGCCGACGAGCCGCCGATGCGGGTGCTCGTGTACGACCTGGGGGGCGGCACGTTTGATGTGACCATCATGGAGGTCGGTTGCGGTGAATTCGTGACGCTCGCCACCGACGGTGACGTGCAATTGGGCGGCCGCGACTGGGATCAGCGTCTGGTCGACCACGTCGCTCAGGTTTTTCTGACGCGGCACGGCGTCGATCCTCGCTCGGAACCCAATGCGTTCGGACGATTGCTGCGCGAGGCCGAAGATGCGAAACGCACGCTTTCGGTCCGTCAGAAGGCGCAGGTGACCTGCGAGATGCGGGGCATGGTGGACCGCGTCGAGATCACTCGGGCGGAGTTCGAGGAATTGACTCGCGACCTGCTCGAACGCACGGCGTTCACGACGCGCCAGATCCTCCACCAGGCCAAGATGACCTGGGATCAGGTCGATCGCGTGCTGCTGGTGGGTGGCGCCACGCGGATGCCCAGCGTCGTCGAGATGCTCCGCTCGGTTTCCGGAAAAGAGCCGGACACAAGCGTGTCGCCGGATGAAGTGGTCGCGCAGGGAGCTGCCATACACGCCCGCTTCGTGCTCGATCGTCTCGAAGGCCGGACGCCCCGGGTGCGCATTCGCAACGTGAACTCCCACAGTCTGGGGATTGCCGGCACCGATCCCAAAACTTCGCGGCGTCAGACCGCGTTTCTCATCCCGCGCAACACGCCGCTGCCCGCAAAGGCGAAACGGATCTTCCGCACGCTGAAGCCCGGCCAGAAGTCGATCGTGGCCCAGATCGTCGAAGGGGAAAGCGGCGATCCGGAAGAGTGCGTGCAGATCGGCAGATGCACGGTCCGCAACCTGCCCGCCGACTTGCCGGCGGGCACACCCGTCGAAGTGCGTTTTCGCTATCGGGACAACGGCCGCCTGAGCGTGCTGGTGAGCGTTGCCGGCGTGGCCGAGAACGTGACTCACGAAATACGCCGCGAGAACAACCTCGCGCCGCCGGAGCGTGACCAGTGGCGTATGCGCATCAGCGGTTTGCCGCCGGCGCCGGATGTTGGAATGGAAATCGACGAGGTCGGACGCTGATGCCTGCGGTACGGCCCCCTTGGTGCGTGCTCGCCGCACCGCTACGATGACACGATCGGGTGCTGTGGGACTGCGGCCCGCTGCCTGAGTGGCCGCCACGGCTCATCGCGGAGAGCCGGCGGGCGTACGGCGGAAATCGTGCCGGTATCTCTCCCCGATCTCACTCGCCGCAGCCGCCCTTCGCCTGCAAGACCAATCGCCAACGGAGTTGAATATGTCGGTGACCCAGATTGAAGCCGCTCGCGCCGGCCAGATTACGCCGGAGATGCAGTTTGTGGCGGAGCGGGAACAACTCACCGCCGAGTTCGTCCGGGAGGAAGTGGCCGCTGGACGCATGGTGATTCCGGCCAATAAGATCCACCTGGCCGCACGGCTCGAGCCCGTCGCCATCGGCATCGCGGCCCGCTGCAAGATCAATGCGAACATCGGCAACTCGGCGGTCACCAGCGACATTCAGGTCGAACTCGAGAAGCTCCACATCGCCGTGCACCACGGCGCGGACACCGTCATGGATCTCTCGACGGGCAAGGAGATCGACGCGATTCGCAAATCGATCGTCGAATCGTCCACCGTGCCGATCGGGACCGTCCCGATGTACCAGATGCTCGAGGAACTCGGGGGATGCATCGAGGAAATGCGGCCGCAGAACTTCCTCGACATGGTCGAGCATCAGGCCCGGCAGGGCGTGGATTACATGACGGTCCACTGCGGCGTCAGGCGTGAGCATCTGCCCCTGTCGGCCCGCCGGCTCACGGGCATCGTCAGCCGCGGCGGCTCGTTGATCGCCAAGTGGATGATTGCCCACCGGCAGGAAAACCCGCTCTACACGCATTTCGACGAGCTGTGCGAGATCATGCGCCGGTACGACGTGACGTGGAGTCTCGGAGACGGTATGCGCCCGGGTTCGCTGGCCGACGCCAGTGATGCGGCCCAGTTCGCTGAACTGGAGGTGCTCGGGGAACTCACGCGGCGCGGGCAGGACCGCGGCACTCAGGTCATGGTCGAAGGTCCCGGGCATATTCCGCTGGACCAGATCGAAATGAACATCAAGCGGCAGATCGAGGTCTGCGGCGGCGCACCGTTTTACGTGCTGGGGCCGCTGGTGACCGACATCGCCCCGGGGTACGACCATATCACCAGCGCGATCGGAGCCGCAGTCGCCGGATGGGCCGGAGCCGCGATGCTCTGCTACGTCACGCCGAAAGAGCATCTCGGACTGCCGAACAAGGAAGACGTGAAGCAGGGCGTGCTGGCCTACAAGATCGCCGCCCACGCGGCGGACGTCGCGCGGCGGCGGCCGGGCGCGCGGGATCGCGACGACGCGCTGAGCAAGGCCCGGTTTGAGTTCAACTGGCAGGAGCAGTTCCGCCTCTCGCTCGATCCGGAAACGGCGCAGCGCTACCACGACGAGACCCTCCCTCAGGACAGCTTCAAGAGCGCGCATTTCTGCAGCATGTGCGGGCCGAAGTATTGCGCGATGCGCGTAACGGAAGACATCCGCGCCATGGCGGCGGAAAGCAACCCGGTCGAATCGCCGGGCACGAAGACGAAATAACAAATCGCATCACCACGACAATGGAAAACGGCAGCAAGGAGTTCGACGGATGCTCGGGATCACTCTGAACGCAGATGCCTATCTCGATCGGTTGCAGCAGGAAATCGCCCGGATCGATCGGGCCGCGGTTCAGCAATGGGCCGATCTCTTGTACCAGGCCTGGGAAAACGGACGGTTCGTCTTCATCTTCGGCAACGGCGGTTCGGGCACGACGGCCACGCACATGGCGGAAGATCTCGGCAAGAGCAGCCTTCGCGAAAAAGACCTGCATGATGAATCCCTCAAACGGCTCAAGGTGCTGAGCCTGACGGATAACGCCGGTTGGATCATGGCGGTGGGCAACGATCTGGCGTACGACGAGATCTTCGTCCAGCAGCTCATGAACTACGGCAGCCGGGGAGATCTGGTGATCGCTATCAGCGGTTCGGGCAACAGCCCGAATGTTCTCAAAGCCGTGGATTGGGCCAACCGCCACGGGCTGATCACGTTCGGCCTCACCGGATATCAGGGCGGCAAGCTGAAGCAGATGCAGCAGCATGGTCTGCACGTGGACCTGATGGACATGGGCATGGTCGAGAGCGTTCACCTCTGCGTCTTCCACTGGGTTCTGAATGACGTGCATGCCCGGATCAATCGCGACGGCCGTTACGCCCAGTGCGCGGGCGCGGCGAACTGATTCCCGTCCCGACCGCGTCGCAGCGGGTCACCATCCGGCTTCCTATCCTCATTTTTCGCGCCACCCACGGTGGTCCGGAGCACGCAGCATGTTTTTGGGTATCGAGATCGGCGGAACCAAACTGCAACTCGGGGTCGGCGACGGTTCCGGTCGCGAATTCGTTGCGTTTGAACACCGCCCCATCGCTGCCGAAGAAGGAGCCGGAGCGATCCTCGCACAGATCCGCCAGGTCGCCGGCGAACTGCGGCAGGCCTACCCGATCACCGCCGTGGGGTTCGGCTTTGGCGGTCCCGTGCTTCCCGATCAGGGGCGTGTGATCACGAGTCATCAGGTGGCCGGTTGGGACGGTCTGCCACTGGTCTCCTGGTGCCGGGAAAAACTGGGACTTCCCGCCGCGCTTGGCAATGACTGCGACGTGGCCGCGCTGGCCGAAGCCCGGTTCGGTGCGGGGCAGGGGCGGCGCACGGTCTTTTATGTCACGGTGGGGACGGGCATCGGCGGCGGACTGGTGATCGACGGAAAGTCGCACGGCGGCGGACGGCCTGCCGTCGCGGAAATCGGCCATCTCCGCCCGGGGCTTGATGCCGAAAGCAGCCAGTCCACCGTGGAGTCCATGGCTGCCGGACCAGCCATTGCAGCCGAGGCCCGGCGCCGGGCCGTGCATGTGGCGCCCGGCGATCAGCCGTGGGTTGACGATCTGCTTGGCCGCTGCCACGGCGATCTGGACGAGCTCACCGCGCGAATGGTCGGCGAGGCAGCCAATGCGGGAAACGAAATGGCCCGGCACATCCTGCAGGCGACCTGCCGCGTGCTCGGCTGGGCCATCGCCCAGGTCGAAACGGTCGTGTCACCCGACGTGATCGTCGTCGGGGGCGGCGTGTCGCTGATCGGCGAAGAGTGCTTCTTCACGCCGCTGCGGCAGCACGTGGCGAAATACGTGTTCCCGCCTCTGCGTGACACCTTCCAGATCGTCCCGCCGCAATTGGGCGAGCAGGTCGTCGTGAACGGAGCCCTGGCGCTGGCCCGGCTTCAATTCTCCGGCGGAGATCGCTGAACCTGCGGAAGTTCCGACAGCCCGAGGTCAACGCGACGCGATGCCCAGCACGTCGAGCATGCTGTAGGCGCCGGCCGGTTTGCCGGCCAGGAAACGGGCCGCAGCCAGCGCGCCCAGTGCGTAGCAATCGCGGTTCGAGGCACGTACCGTCAATTCGATCGTTTCGCCAAGAAGTCCGAATACGATCGTGTGCTCGCCGGGGTTGTCGCCCACGCGAATCGCGTGGTAGCCGATCTCGTCGCGAGGCCGCTCGCCAACGAGCCCTTCACGGCCGTGGCAGCTGCGGGACTGCCCCATGACCTCCGCGATAATCTGCCCGAATTTCAGAGCCGTCCCGCTGGGCGAGTCTTTCTTGTAGCGATGATGACGTTCCAGGATCTCCACATCCACCGCGCCCGGATCGTCGCGGAAAGCCTGCGCTGCGACTCGGGCCAGTTCCATTGTGAGGTTGACCGCTTTGCTCATATTGGGGGCCCAGACCAGCGGAATGACTTCGGCCGCCGCGCGGATGCGTTTTTCCGTTACTTCGTCGACCCCGGTCGTGGCGAGAACCAGCGGAACGCGCTGCGCGATGCAGGCTTCGCAGATGTCCAATGCCGAGGCGGGGATTGAGAAATCGATGACCGCGTCCACGTTGCCCGGGAGGCCGCTCGTCAACGCCACGCCGATCGGTGCGATACCGGCCAGGACCCCCGCGTCCTGACCCAGCAGCGGATGGTCCGGCCGCTCCAGTGCCGCAGTCACCGCCAGTCGGGAATCTGCGGTTCCGAGGGCTACCAGGCGGCGTCCCATTCGTCCGGCGGCTCCGTTGATAGCGACGCGGACAGGTGAATTAGTGCGATTGTCTGTCATCGGTTCCTCACGCGAAATTGCCGGAAGGTTGCCGTATTGAGATGGACTGCGGGCAAACAACCCAAGTGCGGTCGCTCCCGAACGCCCGAAAACGCGATGCGCCGGGAATCGAAACGGCGGCCGCCCGCTGCGTCCTACCGCCGCGCCTCGATCGCCCGAATAATCTCCTGCAAGTCGTTCGCCACTGCAATGGGCCGATTGGAGAACGGGGCGGCGGTTACGCCCCGTTGGCCCAGGACGCGCTCAAATCGCTCACGGTCGGACGAATGATACGCAACCGTGACGTCCGGATCCTTCAGCTGATGGCCCGTTAGAATGCAGACCACGCGGTCTGATTCGCTGATGATTCCTTCTGCACGCAGCCGCTTGGCCCCGGCCACGCTCGCGGCGCTGGCCGGCTCGCATCCGATTCCTCCTGCTCCGACCCGGGCCTTCGCATCGAGGATTTCCTGGTCGGTGACCTCGCGTACGACACCGTTGCAGGTTTCCAGCGCCCTGAGGCACTTTCGCAGGTTTACCGGCCGATTGATCTCGATTGCGCTGGCCAGTGTAGATGCTTTGCGCTTGGCTGCGTCGAGCTCGGCATAGTACTGTTGCGCAATCGACATGTCGGCGCGGCCACCGTTCCAGCGCAGCCCGCGCCGTTCGAACAGCTCATAAAGCGTGTTGGCTCCCGCCGCATTGATGACCGCCAGTCTGGGCAGACGGTTGATCAGACCGAGGTCCCGCAATTCAGCGAATGCCTTGCCGAATGCACTCGAATTGCCCAGGTTTCCGCCGGGAACCACGATCCAGTCGGGAACTTCCCACCGCAGAGCTTCGAGCACGCGGAACATGATCGTCTTTTGGCCTTCCAGCCGGAACGGGTTCACGCTGTTTACCAGGTAGATCCCGAGGTCGCGGGATACCTGCTGCACACGCTGCATCGCATCGTCGAAATCCCCGACGATCTGGATCGTCAGTGCGCCGTAGTCCAGAGCCTGCGACAACTTGCCATAGGAGATCTTTCCCGATCCGATGAAGATAATGGACTGCATCAGTCTGGTGGTGGCCGAGTACATGGCCAGCGACGCGCTGGTGTTTCCTGTCGACGCGCACGCCGCTCGTGTTGCCCCGACTCCTCGTGCGTGAGTGAACGCGGCAGACATGCCGTTGTCCTTGAAACTGCCGGAGGGGTTCATTCCCTCGTACTGCAGAAACAAACGGCCGGAGCCGAGTTGTACGTAGTCAGCGACGGAATCCGATCGTTGCAGCAGCGTCTGGCCTTCTCCCACCGTTACGATCTGCTCGCGCGAAGCGAACGGCAGCAGATTGCGAAACCTCCAGACGCCGCTGAACTCGAGCGGGTCTGAACGGCGAGCCCACGCTTGCTCCAGTTGGCTCAGGCTCGCAGGCGGGGTGGCTCGGGCCCAGTCGTAACAGACATCGAGCAGATCACCGCACTGCGGGCACGCGACATGAACCTCGTCCACAGAATATGTCGCACCGCATTCAATGCCGATGCACTTCTGAAAAGCGACTGGGTTGCTGGATTGCGTGGCGGGCATAAATCTTTGCCGTATCATGAATTGTGGTTGGCTGGTCAGGACTTAAGAGTCTAGGACAGCACGGAGCGACCCGCAAGCACCGCCGCCCGGTGGGTGCCGGCAAAGCGAACCCTCGTAGGTGGTATGTGGCCAGTTTGGCGGATCCAGCCGATTCCCTCGCGAATTTCGATCCTTGATCGCAAAAGTCGTTTTTTGTAAGTTAATTAATAGTAAGTGTTTGCGTTTCGAGTTCCCCCTCGGATGTGGGCAATCCACCCATTTGACAGTCGACGGCGGCTCAAATACAATAATTGATCTTGCCACCTGATCGAGGTAGTTCACGGAGGGAGTTGAGTCAAGAAAGCCGAATCGGGAAGGCCCACAATAGCGGACGCGGAAAAGTAAGCCTCCGAGACGGCGGATCGAAAAAGGATTGGTCCAAGAAAACAAGAGACTGGCGGGAATAAGGGACTGACACAGAGAACTGGAAGTAGAAAACTGGGCATTTCGGAGCTGGAGCGTCGAAATGAAGAAAGCTGAGCTCAAGGTTTACCGGGAGCGTTTGTTGTCGCTTCGGTCGCGTCTGCGTGGGGATGTCACCGCGATGGCGGAGGCCGCTCTGAGCAAGACTCGCAGCGATATGAGTGGCGATCTTTCCAGCATGCCGATCCACATGGCGGATGTGGGCAGTGACAACTACGAACAGGAGTTCACGCTGAGCTTGATGCAAAGCGAGGAAGAGGCGCTGGATCAGATCGAGTCTGCTCTTGAACGGATTGAAGACGGCGTCTATGGTGCGTGCGTGGAATGTGACGGCCGCATCAGCAAGAAGCGTCTCAATGCGATCCCCTACACACCCTTCTGTATTAAGTGCGCCAGCCAGCTTGAAGGACGATGAAGCGAGCAGGCAGTATTTGGTTCCGCCCGGTCGCTTCGTGTTGTTCTGGCTGATTGCTGTAAGCGGTTGCGCTGTTGATCTTGGAACCAAGCACTGGGTCTTTGCGTGGCGGGGGATGCCTCGCCCACACAATGAATGGTGGATCTGGAAGCCGTTCGTTGGGATCGAAACAGCTTTGAATCCAGGCGCACTCTTCGGCATGGGCTACGGCTTCGGCCGGATTTTTGCCTGCATGTCGATCGCTGCGGGCGTGGGAATTCTCTACTGGCTGTTCTATTGCGGAGCCGCGCGTGATCGTTGGCTGGCGATTGCCCTGGGGTGCATTATGGGCGGGATCGCCGGAAACCTCTACGATCGCCTTGGCTTTTCTTGGCAGCCCGCCATGGGTATCGAGGTATCCAGCGCGGTGCGGGACTGGATTCTCTTCCGCTATCGCGGTTACACGTGGCCCAACTTCAACATTGCCGACTCGCTCTTGGTGTGCGGTGCGGCCATGTTAATGTGGCGATCCCTCTTTCCGCCCCGTCTCGAGGGTGGTTCGGTTGCGGATGCTGTCATTAATTGACAAATCGGCGTCGTTTGCTAGATTGACGCGACTCGCTTCGCCGGCCTCCGCCCCCGGATTGGGATTATGAAGCTCTCACGGACAGTGGCATATGCGGTTCGCGCCACGCTGCAGTTGGCACAGCAGCCGTCCGAAACCCCAATTCCATGCAGCAAACTTGCATCTGACGGCAACATGCCCGAGCGGTTTTTGCTGCAGATTCTCCGAAGTCTGGTGACTCACGGTATTCTTCGATCAACGCGCGGCGTTGACGGCGGCTATGCTCTGACTCGGCCGCCCGAGGAAATCTCGTTGCTGGATATTATCGAAGCGATTGAGGGGCCGATGGATACGGGTGACCGTTCCGGCAACGGGTTGCCGGTCGAGTCGCAGGAGCGTTTACACGTTGCGCTGCGGCAAATCACTGACGTTGCCCGGCAGCAGCTTGAATCCATCAAATTCTCTCAGTTGCTCGAACCCCCGACGCTGTAAGCTGCGGTCAGGTGAGGATTGCGGGCTGTCTGAAGGTAGCGTCGCGAGAAAGCTTGGGCCGAATCGGTCTGGGATCCAAACGGCGATCGAGAAGGGGTGTCGATGTCGCAGCGATCGGAAGATGCGTTGGCTGTTCGTTTGAAGCTGGCTGTTTCGGCGGCGCAAGCTGCGGGGAACGTCACGCTGCAATACTTTCAGCGGGATGAGGTGCAGGTCGAGCGAAAGTCGGACAATTCGCCGGTGACACAGGCTGACCGGCAGGCTGAGCAGTTGTTGCGGCGTCTGATCCTCGAGTCGTTTCCGCAGGACGCGATCATCGGCGAAGAGTTCGGCGAGGTCGAAGGATCATCCGGCTACACCTGGATTCTTGATCCGATCGACGGCACAAAATCATTCATCAGCGGTGTGCCGCTGTACAGCGTATTGATCGGCATCGTAAGTGGCGGAGAGAGTTTGGCGGGTGTTATTTCGGTGCCGGCGCTTCAGGAGTGCGTTTACGCGGCGCGTGGGCAAGGTGCGTGGTGGGTGCAGCGGGGTGGGCCGCCTCGCCCTGCCCGGGTTTCGGCAGCGTCCTCGCTGAGCGAGGGGCTGTTCGTGACGTCGCAGGTTGATTCTTTTGAAAAACGGGGGGCTGCAGTCGCGTACCAACAGCTTGAGCGGGCGGCTTCGATTACCCGCAGCTGGGGGGATGGCTATGGTTACCTGCTCGTGGCGACGGGGCGGGCTCTTGCCATGGTGGATCCGATTATGAATCTCTGGGATGCAGCTTCCCTGCAGCCGATTCTCAGGGAGGCCGGCGGTTCGTTCACTGATTGGGCGGGGCGCGATACGGTCTATGGGGGGGAAGGAATCGGGACGAACGGGTTGGTGCTAGCTGAGGTCCTGGCGATTACGAGGCCGTTCGTTCGCGCAGCCTCATAAAATGGATGCCATTGGCGGGGGAGGTGTCCCATCGCCGATAATTAGGTTTCCGGTGCACCGTATCGCCGCGGCCGAAACGACCGGCTTTTCTGACGCGGTCAACCCAGTTGCCGTTGCAGGCAAGGGGGCAGCGGATATACTGCGAGATTACTTTAACCGGAGCGGATATCGCAGACAGGTATATGCTGTAAAGGGAGCTTCCCATGGCACGTTGTTGTGAAGTGTGTGGCAAAGGTACCCAGATGGGTAATGCCGTGGAGACTCGCGGTAAAGCCAAGTACCTGGGCGGTGTCGGTACCAAGGTCACGGGCATTACGCGGCGGAAATTCAAACCGAACCTGCAGCGTGTCAAAGTGACGACGATGGGCGGCGAGAATCGCACCATGCGAGTCTGCTCACGATGTCTGAGGTCGGGTGCGGTCCGCAAATTGGTTCGTCGCAAGCCTTTCGATCTTCCTAAGGAAATCAAGGCGAAGGCTACCTGAGCATGCCGCTTTCGTCTGCGGAAGTCGAGAAGGTTGCCCTGCTCAGCCGTCTGCTGCTCGGTGAAGAAGAGTTGCGGCGGATGACAGCTCAGCTTGGGGACGTAGTCGAGTACGTGCGGCAGTTGGACGAGTTGGATACGACTGCCGTCGAGCCGATGGCCCATGCGGCTGAGTTGAGTAACGTCTTTGCGCCGGACGAAGTGCAGCCGAGCCTGGATCGGGAGTTGGCATTGGCCAACGCCCCCAAGCGGGATGACGAGTGTTATCGGGTTCCCGCGGTGCTCGGCGACTGACCGCGTTGTGCGCCGCTGATCTTCAGTTGGCCTGCCCCAAACGGTTCTCTCCCTGTCTGCACGACGGATACCGCCATGTCTCTGATCAAGGCATCGGCCACGGATTTGCTGGGTTATCTGCAATCCGGGCAGGTCTCGGCGGTCGAGTTGCTGAAGCAGTATCTCGACCGGATCGAGACGCACGACGGATCGATTCACGCCTATCTCGACGTTGCGCGCGAGGCCGCATTGGAGCGAGCCGAGTCGATTGACCGCCGGCGTTCCCGCGGCGAGCGGCTTGGCGCGTTGGCCGGATTGCCGGTGGCGGTCAAGGATGTATTGTGCACGGCCGGTTGGGCGACGACGTGCGGTTCGCGGATGCTGCAGAACTACTGCCCTCCGTACGATGCGACGGTGGTGCGGCGTCTGCTGGATGCCGACGCGGTGCTTGTCGGCAAGACGAACATGGACGAGTTTGCGATGGGCGGCTCGACCGAGAATTCCGCGTTCGGCGTGACTCGAAATCCATGGGACCTGACGAGGACGCCGGGCGGGTCGAGCGGCGGCGCTGCTGCCTGTGTGGCTGCGGGAATGGCTCCGCTTTCCGTCGGTTCTGATACGGGAGGCTCGATCCGTCAGCCGGCGGCTTACTGCGGTGTGGTCGGGCTCAAGCCGAGCTACGGACGCGTGAGTCGCTACGGTCTGGTCGCCTTCGCGAGCAGTCTGGATCAGGTCGGGCCGCTGGCCGCCACGGCTGAAGACACGGCATTGCTGCTGGAGGTTCTGGCCGGGCACGATCCCAGGGACTCGACCTCGGCGAAGGTCCCGGTTCCCGACTATCTGCTTGCCTCGCGTCAACCGCTGGGAGCGCTGCGGATCGGGTTGGTTCGCGAGCATTTTGGAGCCGGCCTGGATTCCGAGGTCGATGCGGCGGTGCGTGAAGCGGTGGATTGGTTCCGCGATGAGGGGGCGGAAGTGA
Source organism: uncultured Planctomycetaceae bacterium (assembly GCA_903863885.1). Taxonomy (GTDB): domain Bacteria; phylum Planctomycetota; class Planctomycetia; order Pirellulales; family Pirellulaceae; genus CAIPEB01. The sequence continues at coordinate 62,462 of CAIPEB010000449.1, forward strand.
AGGAGATTTCGCTTCCTCACAGCCGCTATGCGATCTCGACTTATTACATCATCGCGCCGAGCGAAGCGTCGAGTAATCTTGCTCGATATGATGGAGTGCACTACGGTTACCGCACCGATGAACGGGCGATGCTCGGCGAACTGCAGGAGTCGCGTCAGCGTCTGCTTCAGGAGGGCGACAACGCGGGCGCCGAAAACCTGGACGGTACGCTTGTGCGGATGTATCGAAAGACGCGTGCCGAGGCATTCGGTCCGGAGGTCAAGCGGCGGATCATGCTGGGAACGTACGCGTTGAGTGCCGGATACTACGACGCCTACTACCTCAAGGCACTGAAGGTCCGCCGCCTGATCCGCCAGGATTTCGACGCGGCGTTCAATGAAGTGGATGTGATCATGGGGCCGACCACGCCGACTCCGCCCTTCCGGCTCGGTGAAATGATCGACGATCCGCTGAAGATGTACCTGCAGGATCTCTACACGGTCAGCGCGAATTTGACGGGCATCTGTGCGATGTCGCTGCCGTGCGGTCAGACGGGGGCCGGCCTGCCGATCGGGCTTCAGATTCACGCTCCGGCTTTTCACGAACATCGCCTGCTCCAGGCCGCGCGGGCGTTCCAGCAGGGAACCGACTGGCACATTCGGCGCCCCGACCTTTGCTGAGCGACGCCGCGGGCCGGCGGCGCGCGATGGGCGGCCGCGAAAACGCAAGTTCGCTTTCGGGATGGAATGATGATGGCCGACACTGCTTACGAAGTGATCATCGGGCTCGAGGTGCACGTTCAGTTGCAGACGCAATCCAAGCTGTTCTGCCGCTGCAGCACGCGGTTTGGCGCGCCGCCCAACACGCAGACGTGCCCCGTCTGCATCGGGCTTCCCGGTGCGTTGCCCGTCATGAACGAGGAGGCCTTTCGCCTCGCGCTGCTGACGGCCGTCGCGCTTGAATGCGAGATTCCGTCGTTCACGAAATGGGACCGCAAGAACTACTACTACCCCGATCTGCCGAAGGGGTACCAGATCAGCCAGTTCGATTTGCCGATGTCGTGCCACGGCGGCCTTGAAATCAGCGATGCAAAGGGGGCGTTTCCCGACAGGCGAGTCCGGATATTGCGGGCTCATCTCGAGGAGGACGCCGGAAAAAGCATGCACGATGAGGTTGCCGGCAAGGCGGACAGCCGCATCGACTTGAACCGCACCGGGACGCCGCTGCTGGAAATCGTCACCGAGCCGGACATGCGCTCGCCGCAGGAAGCCAAGGGATTTCTGACCGAACTCAAACTCCTGCTGACCTATCTGGGCGTTTCCGACTGCAACATGCAGGAGGGAAGTCTCCGCGTCGATGCCAACGTGAATCTGCACGTTTCGACTCCCGGCGGCGTTGTGGCCACGCCCATTGTCGAAATCAAGAACATGAACAGCTTCCGCGCTGTCGAGCGGGCGCTGGCTTACGAGGCCGAGCGGCAGTACCAGGTCTGGCTGGAGACGGGGCGGAAGAAGGGGGACGTTCCCAAGCAGACCCGCGGCTGGGACGACCAGGCGCAGGTGACTCGCGGCCAGCGGCACAAGGAAGAGTCCAGCGACTACCGCTATTTTCCCGACCCCGACCTCGTACCCGTCCGGGTTACGCCGGCACAGATCGAGGAGGCTCGGCAGCGTCTGGGTGAGTTGCCGGCCGCACTGCGTTCCCGTCTGCAGTCGGATTACGGAATTGACGCGTATTCCGCGGACGTGCTGGTCAATCAGGGACGCCTGCTCGTGCAGTATTTCGAGGCCGTGGCTCAGAGCACGGGCGACGGCAAGCGAGCCAGCAACTGGATGCAGCAGGACGTGATGCGCAGCCTCAATGAACGCAGCATGGTCATCGGGGATTTTCCCGTGTCCGCGCCGGCCCTGGCCGAACTGCTGTCCGCCGTGCAGCGGGATGAGATCGACAATACCCGCGCCAAGGACGTGTTTGCGCGGATGATTGACGACCGGTGTTCCGCATCCGACGCGATGGCTGCGCTCGGGATCGCGAAGGTCGACGAGGCGCAAACGGTCGAGCTTTGCCGCGAAATCCTCCGCGCCAATCCGAAAGCGGTTGCCGATCTGAAGGAAGGCAAGCAGAAAGCCGTCGGCGCATTGATCGGGCAGGCGAAGCAGCGCAACGCGAACATCAACCCGGGGCGGATCAAGGAGATCTTCCTCGACCTTGCCCGCAGCGAGCAGATTTGATGATGGCCGGGGAACTGGAAGAACTGCGCCGCTGGGATCGCGAGTGCGTGTGGCACGCGTTCACGCAGATGGCCGAGTACAACCCGCTGATCATTGAATCGGCCCGCGGTTGCACGCTCGTCGACGCCGAGGGGCGGAACTTTCTGGATGGCGTGAGCAGTCTCTGGTGCAACGTGCACGGCCACCGGCATCCTCGTATCGACGCGGCGGTGCGCGAGCAACTCGACCGCGTGGCGCACGTCACGTCACTGGGGATGTCGAATCCGACAACGATCCGCCTGGCGCATCGCCTCGTGCAGATAGTGCCGGATGGTCTGCGGCATGTGTTCTTCAGCGGCGACGGATCCTGCTCGGTGGAAGTCGCACTGAAGATGGCCTTTCAATACTGGCGGCAGCGAAGCGAGCCGCGTCCGGAAAAGACCCGGTTTGTCGCGTTTACCGACGCGTATCACGGGGATACGCTCGGCAGCGCGAGTGTAGGGGGAGTCGCTCGGTTCCACGATCTCTTCCGCCCGCTGCTGTTCGAATCGCTGCGGCTTCCGGCTCCTGACGGATATCGATTTCCGCCGAACGTGGACCGCTCACGGCTCTGCGAGTACTACCTGGGGCAGTTCGAGGCACTGCTGGCGCAGCGGCACGAGGAAATCGCTGCGGTCGTAGTTGAGCCGCTGGTCCAGTGTGCCGCGGGAATGGTGATGCATCCGGCCGGGTGGCTGCGCGGCGTGCGGGAACTGACCCGCAAGTACGGAGTGCTGCTGATCGCCGACGAGGTTGCCGTCGGGTTCGGGCGGACCGGCACGATGTTCGCCTGCGAACAGGAAAGTGTCTCGCCCGATTTTCTCTGCCTGGCAAAAGGCCTGACGGGCGGCTATCTCGCGATGTCCGCGACGCTGACGACGACCGAAGTCTGGAATGCATTCCGCGGCACCTATGCCGATTTGAAGACGTTTTTTCACGGCCACACCTTCGGAGGCAATCCGCTGGCCGCCGCGGCGGCGCTGGCCACGCTCGATGTGTTCGAAGAAGAGGCCACGCTGGCCAACGTGGCGACGCAGTCCGCGTTCCTGTCCGAGCAGTTGGCACGCCTTGCCGATCACCCGCACGTCGGAGATGTGCGCCAGCGAGGTTTGATCGCCGGGGTGGAACTGGTTCGGGACCGGGCCTCCCGCCAACCATATCCGTGGTCGGAGCGGCGCGGGCAACGCGTATGCGACGAGGCGCTGCGGCACGGAGTCTGGCTGCGGCCGCTGGGCAATGTCGTCGTGGTGATGCCGCCGCTGTCGATCCGGCAGGAAGAATTGTGCCGCATCACGCAGGCCGTCGAACGGGGCATCGCGGTCGCAACCGCCGATTGAACGGACCCGCCGCGTCCTCGCGAAATCAGTTCTGGGGCCGTCTCCCGACCGTCCCCGCCTTGCCGAGAGAGCGCGAACCAATCGAGGGCGGATTATTCGGATGCCGAACGCGTGCCGTGGGGAGAACCGCCGATCGGATGCCCTTCGGGCAGCGGCCGGCTGGCCGACAGGTAGCCGAGTCGGTACAGCTCGTGCTTGAATGTCCGGAAATGGCCGAAGCTGTCCGGATAGACCCAGAAGGTCACGGTGGTCTCGGCCGGTCGATGCTGTTCCAGGACGGTGCGGAACTGCGAGTTCGGAGCCAGCGCCGCCTCCACCGATTCGCCGAAATCCTCGGTAACGGGCTGCAGCGTGAACTGATCCAACTCAATTCGGCTTTGGACCGACGTGCCGGCCTTGGTCGGTATGGCCACTTCCGAACGCTTGAGCGTGTATTGCATCCAGAACCCGCCGATCGGCCCCAGCGTTTCAGTGAATTCGTCTTCGTCCTTCAATCGCCAGATCTTATGCGGTACTTCGTCCTTGAGTTGCTGCACGAGTTCGTCCCAGGGGACGTAGACGATGCGGTTGTTATTCAGACGGAAGTGGATCTCCCGGCCAAACACGGTCTTCGCCATGGGGGTGGGCAGGTGATCGATCACGGTCGTCTGAGACTGAGTGCCGGCAATCGCATCGCTGGATCGCTCGATCTGATCCAGTTCGGCTTTTGCGGCGATCAGTTCCTTTTCGGCGTCGAACTGGGTCTGCTTCGACGCGTCCAGATTGCCCCGCCGCTTCGCGATCGTATCTTCTGCCGCAGCGACGAGCAGCTGCACCCGGTCGCGTTCTTCGCGACGGTAAGCGATTTCAATCTGCTGACGCTGCATGGTGCCGACCAGATGCTTGATATCGACCTGGACGGATTCGGTTGCTGACTGTGCCGCTGCGAGGTCGGGGCCGGGATCTGTCTTGACGGCCGCGGGCGCGGGGGCGGCGTTGAGCAGCGCATCTTTGGCGCGCACGCCGACCACCGTCACCATGATGATCAGCACGGCAACGAGATTGGTGACGACGTCGGAGAACGAATCCTGTCCCGGTGCGTCGGCGATCGGGTCAACCTTGGGTTTCATCGCTCCTTCCTCACGACTTCGATGCCGCTGCCCTGAAGCACGGTTCGCAATTCCTCGAACCGGTCGTCGGCTCCATGCGCGACGGTTACCTGCAACACCGGCTTCCAATAGCCGCCCGCGACGGCTAAGCCCCACTGGTCCATGTGCTTCCAGATGGCGCTGACAAACTCATCGGCGGAATCCGCAAGCGGCCCCGGAGCGGCGATGACTTTCGGAGTTCGCTGGTCGCCTTTCTCCGGGACGATGATTAACTGGTCGGGAAGGCACTTGATGTAGATCGGGCGGGTAATGCCGGTGGGCTGGGACTTGGACTTGGGAAGGGCCCAGTTCTTGCCGCGTTTGTCGGCCAGCGGTTTGGCGTCCCTCCGCCCGCCTTCGCTGCCGTTGTCGCTGCTGCCGTTGCTGCAGCTGCCGGACGAACCCTGCGAGCCGCCGGTGTTGCTGTCGCCGCTGCCGCCCGGTTCTTCGCCGGATCGCATTCGGCCGGCGCCGGGCATTCCGCCGCTCATCCCTGCCGCTCCGCCGGCCGCTCCGCCGGAGGAACCCGCGAGCGCGAAGTTGCCTTGCGAGGAACCGCCGCCCGGTCGGGCCTGATCCGATACGCTGCCCGCGAGGGGCTGGCCGGCGCTGCCGCCGGGGCCGCCTTGTCCGTGGCCCGATCCGCTTCCGGCGACGCTGCCGGATCCGCCCGCGGAATCCGCCGAGCCCGTGCCGGAACCCTGTCCGCCGGATCCGGTTCTCCTGGCGCCGCGTCCTCCTCCGCTTCTGCCGCTGCCTCCGGCAAATCCGCGATCGCCGCCGCCGGGGGCGAAGCCGCTTCCGGTCCCGAATTCACCTCCGGCACCGCTGCCGAATCCTCCTCCGCCCGACGTCGGCACGAAGCCGCCGCGGGTGGGAGTCGCAACGAACCCCGGTTCTTCCGCGCGATTGTGGAACTGGCTGGGCATGGCCATTGCGAGAGCCGCCTGCCGCTGTCTGGCATCGACAATCGTGCGCTCGATCTGGCCTCGCAGGTTCGGATCGGCCGGAGGGTAGTCCAATTGGATATCCTGCTCGATCAGCTCATAGCCGAATTCTTCGTCCCACGATTTCATCGCGGCCCGCGCCACGGTGTAAGCCACGGCTCCGTCCGGCCGTACAACCAGCAGCGGATAGGGTTCTCCACTGCGCTCGACTTCCCCCGACTTGGCCAGATATTCACGCTCGGTGCGCAAGGCGGCGTCGAGCGGGTTGCCGGGACCGAGCGGGCCTTCGAAATCGCTCGCGTGAAGCACGATGCCTTCGGGCTGCAGAATGATTCCGCGTTCAGTGCATTCGATGTAGATCGGGCGTCTCCGCGTACCGTTCGGGCCGGCGTAGGGAATGATCGCGAAGCGGCGGGGCCGTTTGGCGACTTCCTGCTTGATCTTTTCCTGCTTCGCGCGAGCTTCCTCAATCCTGCTCTTCAAATCGGCGAGTTCCGCGCGGGCCTTCTCCGCTCCCACCGACTGCTCGTCCCCCACCTTCTCGAGAGCCGCCGCCTGCTGCTGCAGTTCCTTGAACTGCTGCTCCAGCCGCCGAATGTGCTCTTCGAGGTGGCTCAGTCGCAGCCGCTGGTCAGCCAGGTTTCCGGCCAGTTCCTTGCGCTGGTTTTCGAGGATTTCCCGCTGCCACTGCAGATCGTCGTACTCCGCCCGCAGCGAGTCGTCGGCTTGGGTCGCCCGATCGGCGGCCGAGGCCGCTTCCTTGGCCTGATCAGCGTTGGCACGTGCCTGCTGAACAAGCGAGATCAGCAGGACGATCAGCACGCCCATGGTGCAAACCAGAACCGCCAGAAAAGGAAACAAAGTCATGCTGACGGCCGGTTTTCGAAATCTTGGCCGTTTCATGCAGCGCGACCTTGTTTGACGGGCTTGGGCAGTTCAACCGCCGGGTTGGCGAAAGCAACTTCGCCGAAACGGGAATTCAACAAGTGAATTGCCGCCGAAAGATTTATCAGGATCTCTTCGAACTGGCGGGTGCCCGCAATGGCCCGCAGATTGCCGTTCAGTGCCTCTTCGAGTTGGACGATGTCGCCCGTCGCCTTGAGAACCTGCGTCATGACCTCGCCCTGTCGAACCAACTCGGTCTGCTGCGTGTGCATCAGCCGGGCATTGTCCGACAACGCTGCCTGCCATTGTTCCCAACGGCTGTGCAGCCGTTCCTCGGTCTCTCTTTCCGCCGAGGTCATGCGGTCCGTGAAACTGCGCAACGACGTTTCGAGCGACGAAGTCAGCGCGGTGCGCAGATTCTGGCCGGATGAATCCAGCAGTTCCTTCCACTGGGAATTCACCTCGTTCAGGGTCAGCTTCCACTGCTCGGTCTGATCCTGCACGAGCTGGTGAGCCGCATTCAATACGGTGGTGCTCATACGCTGGACCGCGGCCAGTTGCGGATTGGCTTCCGTCGCTGCCGAGGCGAAGCGTCCAAGCAGCTCTTCCTGAGCCTGCTGGTCAACGGCGCTGAGCAGTTGGGACTCGAGCCGATCCGTGAAGAACTGCACAAACATCAGCACCATCGAGAGCGACAGGGCCTCCGCCGTCGTGTCGAAAGCAACGTACAGGCCGCCGAGCAGACCCTGCATGGCAGTCTTGGGATCCGTGGCAAGCAATTGCGGATCAAGATCACCGAGGGCCTGAGTGATCCCCACGACCGTGCCGAGAAAACCCAGCATCGGAGTGGCCCAGATGATGATTCGCACCAGCGAATAGCTTTCGTGCTGACGCACGGCGTCGGCGTCGGCAAGGTACTTCAATTCGTCGCCCAGACCCGCAGCCGACTGGCAACGCCAGACGTAGTCCAGCGCAGCGTGAAGACGCTTGCCGAGATACGAGTCCTGCAAGTGGGCCGGCATTTTCGCCAGGCTGTCCAGCAAGCCGCTGCACGCCTCGACTTCGAGCGGCGCTTCCTCTGATTCCAGCCGGATTCGACGCAGTGTCGAGGACTGAACCAGTACTTCGCCGGATTTCAAGAGCAGCGCGGCAAGGCCAATGAAAAACAGCACGGTTTCACTGATATTGACGGGGTGCCCGGCAAAATAGCGGTAAGTCAGCGGACCCTGCAACGGACCGCGGAGAATCAGCACAAAGAAGACGCTCGACATGGCCAGCCCGATGATCAACGGCCAGCCGAGACTGGAAAGTGCACTCCACCAGGAATTGCGATTGCCCTGTCGACTCACGACAGATCCCTTTCTCTTGGCTTCCAGAAACTCATGAAGCTCCCTGGACCTCCCGGCGTTTCCGAGAAGTCTCGGCAAATCCGGGAATGCCGGGTGCTTCCCGGGAAGTCCGGGCGATTGTCCGAGCATCGCACTCAGGATCGGACCGCCCAGCGGCGAATTGCCCATTTCCGACGCCACCGTCTGGACGCTAGCACTACTTGTCTTGGAGGTCTCCGGAGTTTCCCCTCGCACGGCGCAGCGTGCGGGCAGTTTTTGCCCCCGGTAAAATCGGCGCAATCGCTATCTTTTATTCAGGCTTTGTCTGCGGAATCCCTCGAATCGATATCGCTGACCTATCTGTGCAAGTTTGCGAAAGTATTACCCCGCGCATGACCGATACTCTCCACCAGTCAAGGATGCTGTGACCACCTGAAGCAAACAACGGGACAGAACGGGAGGCCGAAAGGCGATCGCGGTGCTGGCAAGAGTCCAAAGCCGCAGCACAGTATCCCAGGGGGGAACGTGAGTCCGGAGCGAGCTGCAAAGCGTCCTCCGGACTCTTTTTTTTGCGCGTGCGAAGCGGCCGTGCGCTGTGGCTTCGCTGGCTGATACGGCTTCAGCGCGAATCGCGTTCTGAATATGTCGCAAAACACTGCGGCGT
>CAIPEB010000450.1 GCA_903863885.1 uncultured Planctomycetaceae bacterium
CCTGCCGCCATCTGGTCAAGGATCGTTTGGAGCGTACGGGAATGAATTGGACTAAACCTGGCGCCCAGGCGGTGCTGAGCCTGCGCGCCATTTTCATCAGCGGATACTGGGAACGCTTCATCCAATATCGCATTGAACACGAGACCGCTCGTTTATACCCATATCGCGAAATGCTCAACCAGCGCGAATGGTCCATGGCGATATAGCGGACGGCCGGTTGCGCCCATGGACAGCTACCGGGCACACTTATTCGCTCAGCGGTTCGTTCACAATTCTTTTTTGACTGGACGGAATGCGACGTTTGTCAATCCGTGCTTCTTGGCACACTTGAAGATTCGTTGCGTACAGAAAAACACGGTTGGCCCAAGGTCAGTCGTAAACAACTCGAAGCCCAACGATTCATCATGGTCAAAGACATGGCCCGGTGGCGGATCTGCATGCTGCCGGTCGTACGTTTGACCGATGTCGTAACTTAGTATTCCGCACTCTTGGCAGAATCGCGCCTTCACATAACCGCTTGCCGGAAAATCCATCTTGGCAGCACGGCAACGTTTACCGTCCACCCACGAATACTGTGGTGCATCCTCCAGCGACAAGCCGCTCTCATTAGGAGGTTCGAAATCCACGCGACCCCCGAGTTCGACACGGACTCCACATTGTCTCATCGCGTTGAGAAATCGGTCCGAAACGACGAAAAGTGGGTAATCTCCACACGCAAGCAAATCGGGCCAGAGTCGTGCGTGCGTCTTGCCGAGTCGTACTCGAACATCGCCGATTGGCGTACGGCGTCCAACGCCGCATGTCGGGCACGGCCCATGATCAGCCAGTCCCCAGACAATATCGCGGATTTCGGGCATTCCTCGCTGGTAGGCGGTGTTGTGGCTGATGTCGTAGAAGATCGTCATTGGAACCTCCGATCAGCGCGTAACCGATTCAATTGCTCAAGGATCTGCTCACGAGTCGCATTCGGGGATCGAAGGAAGAAGTCATCCCATTCCCGATTGAACGCGGCGCTCCATTTCTGGTGCTCACCCACTGGCCCGCCTTCAACCCAACGCCCAAAAGCCGGGTCCTCGATACTCAGACCAGTACGATCCCAGTGTTTCTGGAATCGCGGTGCCTGCGGCAAGTCATGATGCGCTTGCGGCTTGATCATACCCGAAGGTGGATCGCCCATCCTCGCGCGCAATCCGCCCCTTGGCACATTCGTTCCGGCCTCCATCATCCCGAAAGCAGGCAGGATCGACATGTTCAGTCGACCTTCGACGAGTTTCCGTCGATATTCAGCAAAATTCACGAGGTCTTCGTCAGTCGGTTCGATGTGCACTTTATCCAAGAAACCATCGAAGCTCGGGGCGAAGTTATTGCCCTCGATCTCGCTCTTGCCCCCAAGGCCCACAAAGAAGAAATCGTGATAACTCAATTCGCCGCGAGCTAGATTCGAGTCAGGATATGCGCGGCGCGCCAGAACATAGCGTTTGAGTTCACGCTCGTCCGAGAGCTTCTGTTCCTCGCGGGTCTTGGCACCGAAGAACAATCTGGCCCACCACGGAGGCTCAATCCGCGACAATTCGCCCGGCCGCACGTTGGCCATCCCACTCGGATCCGTCTTGCCCGTCGGTTCGTTGCCGACGTACCGGTACAAGTTGGCGTCCCCGGCGGCGAAACCCTTGGGATCCTCGCTGAGGAACCGGCCAGCCCTGGAATCGTAGAAGCGGGCCCGGTTGTAGCTGAGCCCCGTGGCGGATTCGACTTCGCGACCGGCGTAACCGAATAAGAAGTCCGATGCTTGCGTGCTGACACCGAACCCGGAATACGTGCGATGGCCCGTCACGCTCGTGCAGTCGGTTTGCACGTCGTAGTTCGCCAAATCTCGCACAGAACCCTGGTGGTCGGCCAACGGCCACAAAATGTCGCCCGACGCATTTTCGTCGGCGAAGATCTGATCCACCGCCGGCCCATAAAAGAAGTAGTGCGTGGCCTGGCCGGCGGCGTCGAACTGGATGGCTACGTGATCGCCCGAGCCGGACGATTCGGAGCGCAGGCCGTCGTGGGAGAAGTACGTTTCCTCGTCGAAGTCGTTATCGCCGTCCGTGTCGACCAGCACACCCACACGTCGGTCGAACACATCGTAACGGTACTCAGTGCGTTGGGTCACGTTGTTCGACGCGTTGTAGTCGGTAACGCGTATCAACCTCTGCCGCTGGTCCCATTCGTACACCGACTTGGGACCGTTCGCTCCCTCCTGCTGCAGAATCCGATTGCCTTCCCGGTCGTATTGGTAGAAATAGTCCCCGTCCGACTCCAGACGGTTGTGCGCCGACATGACGACCGTGGAACCGGTTCGATTTCCGTTGATGTCGTACTGGAAAGTCTCGCTGCTATTGACCGGGCCCGCGACCGTGACAGACCGCAATTGCCCGACGTCGTCGTAGTCGTAGGTCGTGGTCCCATCCTGAATCGACACGGTGGTAAACAAGCGCCCGTCCGAGTCGTAGGTGTAGAGGTCCTGGGAAATCAGGATGCCGCCGGGCAGCGCGCCGTAGTGACGGATCTGCTCGACATGTTTGTTGAGCGAGTAATCGTACAACGTGGACGCGACAATATTACTCGCGATGGTTTCCAGGCTCTCGAATCGATCGATGCGCGAGACCCGCCCGTCCGCGCGATATTCCATGGTGGCGGCCTTCTCTTCGACGTCCACGCCCGACTGAACCACTTTCCAGGGGCGGTACAACTCGTCCAGGATGTAGCCGGTCATGTAGCTCGCGGAGGCGCCCACCGTCACATCCACAAAATACCCATTGTCCCGCAGGAGATACGTGCGATCGTACACCACGGTCGGCAGCTGCAGCACGTGCTGGGTGATCGTGCCCATGCGTCCGACGTCGTCATAGGTCAACGCGAATTCCGAGTTCACCGAGTTCGCCGCATACGAGTCGGACGCGCCCGTCAACTCGCTGGCCGCATTGTACGCATAAGTCGCGTGATAGCCAGTTTCCACGTAGGCTTCGAGGAAGCCGTCCCACGCATACCAGTTTTCGCCGACCCGTCGATTCAGATTGTCCACGGCGTAGACGATCTTGTCGAGGTCGCGGTCGATCGCTTGCACCAGGTTCCCGTTGGCGTCGTAGGCAAATCGGCGCACCGCTTGGCCTGAGGCCAACGTGACCTCTTCGCGCAGCTTGCGATTCAAGTCGTCGTAAACGAAGGTCGTGACGTCCGAATTCGGCGCGGTCACCTGCACGACGTTGCCGACTGCGTCGTATGCCGTCGCTGTCACCGCATTGACCGGATTGCCGTTCAAAGTCAAGCGGACGGGAGTCGTGCTGGTGAGTACGCGCTTCAGGCCGTCGTAGGTCAGCGTGGTTACCGGTTCACCACGAGACTGCCGCGTGTGCACCTGGCCGTCATCGTAGTAGGTATACGTCATTACGGTTTCCACGGAGGAGCCCACTTGCTCCCGCACCATCTCCAGGCGATCCTTCACATCAAACACCTGCGTAGTCGTCCACCCCAGGGGATCAACGACGCTGGTCTGGTTGCCATACACGTCGAAGAAGTACTCGGTCACGGGGGCCCCGTGTTGGCCCGTGCCGGGATTCGGCTGGACTACGCGATACAATTGCCCGGCCGGGTCGAAGTAGCTGTCGGTGGCGTTCAGACGCTTGTCCTTTACCGTCTCCTTGCGCACCAGTCCACCCGGAAAGCGTGCATCGTTCACGCGGTGGTAGTCATAATCGATGACGCCTTCCGGATCGGTGACTGTGTCGATCCGGTCCAGCGGGTCATACGTGTAAACCACCCAGCGGCCTTGCGGATCCGTGACTTTCGCTTTGGCTCCGTTGGGATTGTACTCGAATGTGGTGACCGGACGGCCGTGCTGGCCGCTGCCGGGCAGAGGTTGTGTCACCGTCTCGAGCCAGTTGTTGTCGTAATAGGTGAAGTCCGTGGTGTGGTTTCTTGCATCCGTTTCGTGCAGGACATTGCCTTCGGAATCATATTCCTTCTGCACGGAATGAGCCCAGTCCGAGACAATCGCGCCCGTAACGACGATCGGGCCCCAGTTCTCTGTCGCCACCGTGGCAGACCCGTTCGCGTTGAGTTGCCGGTCCCAGCGGTCCGTCCACTTGAGCCGATCGCCCTCGTCATAGGTATGGACAACGGAAGCGCCCCGCGCATCACGCTGCCAGACGAGATTGCCATTCTCATCGAAACCGAATTTGGTGAGTCCCCCTTCGCCGTCGAGGATTTGATCGCGTCGGTTGAGTTGGTCGTAGTGGTAGCTGGTGGTTACGTGCACCTCGTCGGTCACCGATAACACGTTGCCCACGTTATCGTATTCCGTTTCCACATAAACGCCTTCATTTCCGTCAGGCATCACCGTGGCGGTGGTTTTGGCGTACGTGCGGATCAAGCGATTGGCGTCGTCGTAGCAGTACCAGGTTATGCGCCCCAGCGGCTCTACGAGCGAAATCACGTTGCCCGCCGCGTCGTAGGTAGTAACGTATTGGCGGCCCAAGGTGTCCGTCTTCTTGACGCGGCGTTCCGCAAGGGTCCCCAGCGGCTCGAACGTCGTCGTTCGATTCAGTGCGTCGGTCGATTGATGCACTTGGCCGTCGGGCCAATATAACGTGGTGACTGTCTCCGCCGCTGCAGTGCCGTCCGCGACAATGACTTCGACCACTAATCCGCGTGTGTCATAGTCGTAGGTCGTGACGAACTGACGCGGATTGGTCATGTCCAGCAGCAGTCCCGAATCGTCGTGGGTGTAGGCCGTGCGATTGCCTTCAGGGTCGGTCGCTTCGTCGAGTTGGTTCTTGCCATCGTAAAGATAGTCCCATACGTGCCCGTTCCTGTCGACGACGTAGTCGATGTTGCCGGAGCTATCGTACAACGTCAAGGAACTATTCGCCCTTGCGTCCGTGGTGGTGTAGATGCGGTCGAACTGATCCGGCACGTAATACGTCCAGTACCCGCGTTGGTTCTTGGTGCCGGTGCAGAAGTAGTCCTGCCACGTATTCTCGATCGTATTGCCGTACGGGTCGGTGGTGAGCGTCAATTGGCCAATGGCGTTGTACTCGTATTGCGTGGTGTTGCCATTCGCGTCTTGGTGCTGGATGACGCCGCGGAACAGGGGATGGTATTGAAAGGTCTCTGTCCCGCGGTCCGGCGCGGTGATGGACGTCACGTCCCCTTTTTCGTACGTGTACTGCGTGACGATCTCTCGTTCGTTTGTGTAGGACACGACGCGATGCGAAGTGGCATCGCGCTCGTAGGTCAGCTGCGAGCCGTCCGGACGAAGTCGTGTCAATATGCGTCCTTCCGCGTCGAGCGTGACTTTGGTCACGATCTGCTCTTGCGAACTGGAATACTGGTAATCCGCTTCGATTCGCGCGAGGACATCCGCCGGAACGCCGGGCGGGCTATTCAACGCGACGGCCGCCGCTGCGACGATGTCGTATTCCTCGTCTTGCCCACGGTCCACGAAATCCAGTCTGCCAGTTTCCGCGTCGTAATCAAACGACGACTGAAGTTTACCCCAGTTATCATCCGTCAACCGCGACTCGCTGCCGTAGTTGAAGGAACGTTGTGTGCCATCCGCGTCCTGAATCTGGGTAATCGTCGTGCCGTTGGTAAGTCCGACCGTACGTCCATGCTCTTGGATCGACTGCAGCCGAAAACCCGAGTACTGCAGGTTCACGACGGCCGTGTCCGGGGACGTGACGCTGTGCAGTTGGCCTTCGGAGTCGTATTCGTAGACCAACGGGCGAGCCCAGGGGGCTTTGACCTCGATCAGCAATCCGCGATGATCCCATTTCCAGGTCGTCTGGTCCTTCGCCGTGTAGATCGCATAAGTCTCGCCCGGCGCGCCCCCAAAAACCTTCAGTTCGCCGTAGTCATTCGTGGGGCCCTTATAGGTCGTGACATTCGTCTGTTCGTCGTGCGAGTCCACGGTGTAAGTGCGGCTATCGCCGGATCCGGTCGTCCACAGCAGATCGCCATTCGCGTGCACGATCAACCGATCCACGTCCGTAATTCCCCAGCCCGCTCCGAAAAACGGTTTGTAGTCCCACACCTCGTCGGGATAGTAATCACGCTCGTCATTGGCGACCACGGCCGACGTACCCGAGTCTGATAGATACAGGTACCCGGACAGGAACTCAGCTTGCATGCGGGTCTGGAACGTCCAGGAGAACAGTCCGCTCTGCTCTACCGGAGAGGCGTCCACGACCTGCCCGCCGACGAGGTACGTCATTCCTGGTCCATAGGTTCCGCCCGTCAGATTGTAGGCGATCCATTCTTGTGGATCGCGCGCGTCCCAGGTCAAACGGGTCGCCAGGTCCGTCGGATCGCCTTCTTCGAAGCCGCTGCCTAACGCCCCCTCCAGGATGGGCCGCGCGTCCACTGTATCCGAGTTATAGGCCAGCCGCGGATCTCCTCCGATGCTTGTTCCCGGACTGGCGTCGAAATCCAGCAGATGGCTCAGCCGCAGGCCACCCGTGTTAATCGCGACGCCGCTGGTCCCGAAAGTCTCTACGAACCCCTCGCCAAATCCGTTGGTTCGCTGGCTCGCCGCCAGCGTCCAGCCCTCGATCACGGTGACCTGCGTTGCGAAGCACAGCGGCATGACACTCTGATCCTCGAGCTTCACCCACACGTCGAACGTGTCGAGCGATCCGTAGGTGTGATCGCCATAGATTTCCAGCGCATCGTCCAGCGGATCGAGCCGCAGCTTCGCTCGCGACCGCTGGCCGTCTCCCCAATCCACGGTGCCAAAGAAGGTCGCGTCCAATTCGAACGCCGCGCGGGCTTCCGTGGCCGCCGCGCCAATCAGCCCTTCCCAGGGCGGATTCCAGGCATCGGACGGAATGCGGCCCAACAGCACTTCACCGGTCGGCACCGCCTTCGCGGCGCTGTACGGCAGCACGTCCTGCACCACCAGATCCGCATTCCACACGTTCACCAGCGACGAAGCCACGAAGCTC
>CAIPEB010000451.1 GCA_903863885.1 uncultured Planctomycetaceae bacterium
CACATCCGCGTATTCGAACTGCTGACCATAATCTTGGCCTCGATGCGTATTTGATGCAAGAAAGTCCGGAGTCTGGAGACCGGAGTCTGGAGGAAAACAGGCTACAGGCATCCGACTACCGACTACCGACTACCGACTACCGGCATCCGGCATCCGGCATCCGGCATCCGCGTTTCCTCCCTGCGCGCAGAGCTAGCAGTTTACCCAGACGGAATTTCCGGTCGAGTCGGAGGTTTCGGTTGGTCGAATCTAGTATGTGTGAGCTAGCAAATCGAAACTCACATTGCCCGCTTCGGCAAAGGCCAGAATAATCGCGGCTTCCAATGCGCGAGGGCCGAGTCCCGGAAGAAGTCAAGGATGACGCAATGAATCGCAAGGTCTTTTTCGGCAAAGTCTTTTTCCGATGCTGCGGATTGGCGATCTGCCTGTCTTTGGCCGCTGCCGGTTGCCGCGGCCACCAGTACGGACACGTGCTGAAAGACAATCAGGAGGACATGGTGGGCAGCCACACGGCCGGCGCGGAGACCTTCAATCCGCTGATCCAGGAAGCCGTCGCGCGACTGCTCTCCAACCAGGGCCAGACGATGCAGCAGGTGAGCATGTCGCCCAACGTGGCGCCGCCCGGTCCGCAGCGAATCTGCTTTGTCGGCGTCGAGAACAAGAGTGCCGAAGAGATCGGCGACTTCAAGGAACAGATCTACCAGGAGATCGACACGCAGATTCTCCAGTGCGGCTCGTACCAGGCGGTCAGCCGCCGGTTCGTCGATGCGGGCCTCCGCGAAACCAGACTGCGTCCCGATTCGCTGTTCGTGCCCGAGAACATGCGGACCTTTTCCGGCGTCATGGAACAGATGGGACAGCCCTTCGACTTCCTGCTGTATGCCACGATCACATCGGGAACAACCCAGAACAACGACAGCTACCAGCGGGACTACCTGCTGACATTGGAAATGGTGAACATCCACAACGGACAGTATTCCAAGGACTCGGCCAAGGTGCGCAAAGGCTACCACCATTCCAAGCTGGGCGCTATCAAGAACTACAGCCCGTTTTAGTCGGCTTCTCCATGAGAACGGGCCTGCCGACAGTGCGTGCAAGAGGCGAAGCGGGTTGTCCAGGCGCGCGCGAGCCGCGATTGTCCATGTTTCTAATTCGATCCGTCATTGTCCGCCCGATGTCGTTCGCAGCCTCGTCGCGATTTGCGGCGCATGCCGCGACGTTGATCGCGTGCGCCTCGCTGCTGCTCGGAATCCCGGGCTGCGCCAGCCACGCGGATCGGGTGCGGCAGGCGCGCGAGACATTCTTCTCCGGCGACGTAATGGCCTGTACCGAGCAGTTGCAGAATCAGGTTTCGGCACTGCACAGCGATCGCGACGTGCTGGAACTGGACCAGGCCATGGCCGAGTTGTTTGCGGGCCGGCCGCAGGAGAGCGAACGCAAACTGCGTGCGGTGCGCGACCGCTTCGACGATCTCGAACAGAAGAACGCCGCCGAAGCCGCGATCTCGATGCTGACCGACGACAACCGCCGCGCGTATGCGGGCGAGGATTACGAGAAGGTCATGATCCGCGTGATGCTCGCGCTGTCGAGTCTGGTCGGCGACGGCCAGGACGCGGAGGCCTACAGTCTGCAGATCTCCGAGAAGCAGCAGCAGATCATCGATGCCGGCGCGACGGACGGAGAGACGAACCCGAAGCTCGCCTATCAGCGGGTCGCAGTCGGCGCCTACCTGCACGGAATGCTCTGCGAAGCCACTCACCGCAACTACGACGACACCGAGCGAAGCTATGCGCAGGTCGTGGAATGGCAGCCGGACTTCGTGCAGGGCGGATGGGACTTGATCCGCGCGCGGCAGGGCACGCACTCGGCCCGAGGCAACGGTGTCCTGTACGTGTTTGCCTTCGTCGGGCGAGGCCCCTACAAGGAGGCCGTCAGCGAGATCCCGACCAGCGAAGCGATGCTGATCGCCGACCGAATCATCAGCATGACCGCCGACCAGTCCATTCCGCCGACCCTCGCCCCGATCCAGGTTCCGCAAGTAGTCGTGTCACACAACGAAGTGGACCAGATTCAGATCGCGGTCGACGGCAAGCCTGTCGGCGCGACGCAGACGATCACCAACGTCGGCCAGTTGGCGGTACAGCAGTATCAGGCTATTTATCCGCAGGTAATGGCCCGCGCGGTCGCCCGCCGCGCGATCAAAAAAGCAGCCGTGTACTCAGCGAAGTCTTCGCTGGACACCAATCCGTGGGTCGGACTCGCCTTCGATGCCGCCGGCGTAGCATGGGAAGCAACCGAATCGGCGGATACGCGGTGCTGGGCGCTGCTGCCCGACCGCATCCAGGTGCTGCGTGTGGAACTGCCCGCGGGAGAACATCGCCTGGCAATGCGTCCCGCGAATCGGCAATACATTGTCGGCGCCGAGACACCGGCGGCGATCCCCATTGAGGACGGACGCAACACGTATGTGCTCGCCTGCTTCCCGAGCGCCCGCCTGACGGGACAGGTGCTCGTATCGAGGAACTAGAGTCTGGGGTCTGAGGTCTGGACCGAAAGAGGCCACGGATGCACACGGATAGGCAAGCGAGCAACGCCCGTCGGGTGGCTCGTCCAACCGTGTTTCGAACCTGCCGCGTTACCGCACCTGCCACGGCCGTATCGCTCGCCTGCTGCGAGTCGTTGCAGCGCATTCGTGTCGTGCACTGACGTCGGGGACAGTACACTTACGCCTTTGCGTTCGTCAGCAATACACGGGTGGACAAGCCACCCGCGGCACCCAAGACGGTTGTGAATCCGCCGCTACTGACCACTACTGACTAATGACTACGCAGCCGTTCACGGGATGGGCCTGTTTTCGATAGTGGCGAACCAAGTAGCCGCGTCTCTC
>CAIPEB010000452.1 GCA_903863885.1 uncultured Planctomycetaceae bacterium
AACCTCGTGGCTTTCGCCCAGGTTGACAACCCTTATTTGATGATCGGCTTTGAGGACGGCGCAGAAAACGTCGATTTCAGCGATAACCTGTTTGCCATGGACGTCGGCGCGGCCAACGTCAACGCCATGATCAGCGCGTCCTCTAGCGGAGTACCCGCCCCGGAACCCACACTGATCTCACTCATCGTGGTCGGTATCGGCGGCGTGTTGCAGTTACTGCGCCGGAGGAGAAGTCGAGGATAGGAACCCGGAGTCCGGACGAAAGGTAACCGTTCACGGGGTGAGCCGGTTTTCGATAGTGGCGAACCACGTAGCCGCGTCTCTCCGAGACGCGAAGTCCGCGCGTCTCGGAGAGACGCGGCCACGCGGGCCCACCTCGTGAACGGTTACCCGGACGAAAGTGGCCGGAAGTCAGCAAGCCCGGGATTGAAGAAGACGGGATTGAAGAAGACAGAATAGAAAAGACACCTCGTACAGCGGAGAGCGGAGACCGGAGAACTGTGCCTTATGCCGACACCCGGCATCACCCACACCCACTCGCAGTTCACATGGGTGGCCACGCCCCTCATGCTACTCGGAACGAAGGTGACGATTTGCCTTCGTTTTCCGCTATCCGCTCTCCGACTTTGCTTCATCAGCTGAAAAGAGGCCACGCATTGGCACGGATGAGATACGGATGAAGGCATCATTTATCCGTGAAAATCCGTGTCGGTCCGTGGCCTCTTCCCGTTCTCCGGTAATTGCCCGTTGAGTGTTACGCCGCCGCGGTTGATAATGCTGCGAAGTGGCTTCTTGCCCAGCGGGAATCTGCATTGTGCAATCCAGCGGCGACAGTTCCGTGAGCCAGTGGATCGCCCTGCTTCGCGACGGCGACCAGCAGGCCGCTGCGCTGTTGTGGAAACGGCTCATGCATCGCCTTCAGATCCTTGTCCGGCCGCGGATTCATGGCGCAGCGTATGACGAGGAAGATGTCGCGTTGAGCGCGTTTGCGGTATTCTGCCGGGGACTCGCCGAAGGACGTTATCCTGAACTGTCGGACCGGGATCAGTTGTGGAACGTGCTGGCGACGATTACGCTCAGCAAGGCACGCGACCGCTTCAAAGCCGAGACCAGCAAGAAACGCGGCGGTCATTCGGTCGTCGGATCCGGCGGAGCCGACATCAATGACATCCCCGACGGCGAACTCGGACCGGAAGCCGATACTTTGATGGCCGACCAGTGCCGGCACTTGCTGGACCTTCTGCACAGTGATCGACTGGAAAACGTTGTGCTCCTGAAACTGGATGGCTACACCAATCAGGAAATCGCGGCGAGGATGGGCCTGACCCGCTGGTCGATCGGCCGGATGCTGAACTGCGTGCGAAAGATCTGGGAGACCCAACTCGAGGATGGAGCGACTTGAGAATCGGGCCGTCGCGGAGCTCGCCCCGAAGTGAGCCGACTACTTCGACAGGAAACACATACGATCCTCGCGGGACTTTCGCAGTCATCCGGCAAAGTGCAAAGCAAAGTCAGGTTGGTGGCGTGAGCAATCCGGAATCCTCGTCGCACATCGAGCATCTGCTGAAACTCGACGAAGTGCGGCAGCGTTTCGAGGATGCCTGGCGAAACGGTCTGCAACCGTCGCTGTCCCGTTACCTGCAGGAGGCGTCCGCGGTTGACCGCGCAACCTTGTTCGCCGATCTGCTGGGCATCGAACTCGAACTGCGAAGGGACGCTGGCGAATCACCGGAAGTCTCCGAATATCAGCGGACGTTTCCGTCGTATGCATCGAACGTCGCGGCCGTTTTCGAGGAAGCAGCTGACGACGCCGTCTTCGGGCGTCATCACTTGGAAATAGGAACCGTGCTGGGGGACTACAGGATTGAACGCACCCTTGGCCATGGCGGAATGGGAGTCGTCTACGAAGCCGAACAGCTTTCGCTCAGACGCCGGGTGGCGTTGAAAGCACTCGCTCCGAACCGCCCTGTTTCCTCACAAAGTCGCGAGCGTTTCTTTCGCGAAGCCCGCGCTGCCGCCAGTCTGCACCACACCAACATCGTACCCGTCATCGAGGTCGACGAGCGCGACGGGGTCCTTTTCTATGTGATGCAACTGATCGACGGCCGGCCGCTGAGCAGTGTCGTGGCGGAACTGCGGCAACAGTATTCCGGTGCACCCCGGGCAAGAATCGCAGCAGCTGCCGGATCGCAGACCGCAATTCCGAACCATCCACGGCAGGCAGTCGGCACCGCCGAGCGTCCCGCTGAAGAAGATCGTTCGGATAACGAACAAGATCTCGGAGCGGGGGATCCGGCCAGGGCTCTTACGACTCCGGTGGCTGTGACGGGAACTACAGTGCTAGTCTACGGCGGTCGCGATTACTGGCTGCACGTGAGCCGCATGGGCCGCCAGGTGGCCGAATCCCTGCAATACGCCCATGAGCGAGGCATCCTGCACCGAGATATCAAACCGGGCAATCTGTTGATCGACCCCTTGGGCAGCGTATGGGTGACCGACTTCGGCCTGGCGAAGATGGACGACGGCGATTTGACAGAGGCCGGGGACGTCATCGGCACGCTGAGATATCTGCCGCCGGAAGCATTCGATGGCAGGACCGATGCACGCAGTGACATCTACTCGCTTGGGCTGACGCTGTACGAATTGCTCGCACTTCGCAGTCCTTTCAACGATCGGGACCGCAGCAGGACGGTGCAGCAGATCAGCCAGGCACAGATCGTTCCGCTGCCCAAAGTCGCGGCCGGCGTGCCCCGTGATCTGGCCACCATCGTTGGCAAGGCCACACAGCGCGACCCGCGTGATCGTTATCAGACGGCGCAGCAGATGGCCGACGATCTTAATCGATTCGTGAGCGACGAACCGATTCTGGCTCGAAGGCATTCGCCGGCCGAGTTGCTCTCGAGGTGGGTTCGTCTCAACCCCGTCGTCGCCGCGCTCACGGCAGCGACCGCACTGTTGCTGGTCCTCGCGGCTGCCGGCTCGATCTTTGCAGCGATTCACTTCCGAAGCCTTCAATTGCAGCAGTTCAACACGGCACAGGAACGAGAGCAGCAGCGAAAGGCCGCCACGTTATCCGCCAGCCGCGCTCGCAAAGCCGAACAGCGGGCGTTGCTCGGGCTCGTGGACCTGCATTGCGAACAAAGTGATCGGCATCTCGAACAGCGCGACTATTTGTCGGCGCTGCTGTCCAGTGTCCAGGCTCTTCGATTGGTGGATAAACCGTCGTATCAGGACGCGGAGTCCGGCAACCCCATGTTGGGCGAATCACAGCCCGGCGGCCTGACGCTTTCCGAATCGCTTCGCTACCGGATTGCGGCGCTGCTGGAACAACTGCCTCCGCTGGCAGGCAGGAAGAAGCTCGATGCGTACAATTGGTCGCAACAAGTGCCCGATCCGTTTTTCAAGCGATCGGAGCAGAACTGGCCCGAACTGCAATTCACGGCCGACGGCGAACTGAGCGTCGTGTCGCGGTCTTTTGACGCAGCGTTCCGCTGGAAAACGGAGACGGATGCCGTGCGGCGGATCGCACTGCCGGCCGCTTCGGCTCAGATCGAAACGCCGAGCCGGACCGGCGCGACTTCGTCGCCGTCGGTCGTGCGTTTCTCCCGGGATGGCCGATATGCCGTTCGATCGACGGGAAGCGGCAAACTCGAACTCTGGTCTTGCGAACCGGAGCGTCTGGTGTGCGCTCTGGAGTCGGATTCACGTGGCGATAGTCCACCGCTGGGTTGCTGGTTGTCCCCCGACACAAAACGGTTGGTGTCGGGCTTCGCGGCCAGTCCGTTCGAGGCTCACTTCTTTCTCTGGGACACACAGTCCGGTCGTCTGGTTCACTCGCGGCCTTTCAAGGTCCAGTCGACGTCACCGCCCCAGGTGTGCGCTCAATTCTCCCGTGACGGCAGCCGCCTGATGCTCGGCGGAGTCGGCGCAAACGTGTTCGATGTCGCACAAGGAACCGCCCTGATCACCGACGCCGCGCGCGTACCGATGGCGGCGGCGTTTTGCGGCCAGGGGCGTTTTCTGGTTTCGGCCCAGAGAGAATCCGTTCGAGTGCGCGATTTGAACTTGCCGGTCGATTCGCCGCCGACTGTGGAAATACCCCTTCCCGAAAACTCATCGGTGGCCTCGATGGCCTGCGACGATAGCGGACGGTGGGCCGTTGCGGGAACGTACACCGGGGAAATCTACGTGGTCGACCTGACGAAGCGCCGGCTTGCGGGTTTCCCTCTGCGACACAGTTCCGCCTCGATTGAGCGGCTCGAAATGAATCCCCGAACCGATGCGGTTGCGGCCGCCGATGCCGAGGGACTGGTCCGGGTGTGGAGCCTCCCTTCCGGAGTTCCACTCACTGCCCCGCTGCCGCTGTCGGAACCGGTCAGATCACTGGCGTGGCGAGGCGATAGCGAGCGGCTGGCTGCGGCAACCGTCTCGGGCGACCTGGCTGTCTGGGAACTGCCGCAACCTGAAAAGCACGCGATCGGGACCGATATGCACTGGAGCGTACTGCGTTCGCCCGACGGAAGTAAACTCGCGTCGTGGCAAGGATTCTCGAACGTCCAGATCCGGGACTTGACCACTCGTCCCCCGCGCGTCACGGCGGCGCCGTCGGTATCCAACGTTTTCGCTGCGGGCTGGCATCCTGATGGCACCCGGATCGCATTCGTCACCCAAACTTACGGCACGTCGGCCTACGAAATGCGCCTGTGGAAATTCGGTGACCCGCAATCCCCGCAGCTCACCGTTCGAGGTAACCACCGTCTGGCTCCATTGCGATGCGTCACTCGATTCGTAGATGACGCGAGGAGATTTGTCATCAGCACGGATCAGGAACCGGTCATCATCGATATCGATCAGGGATGCGAGGTCCCGGCGCCCGATGCGGCGAAATTTAAGGCAGGGCCCTGGGAACTCTGCGCCATGTCGAATCGCTTCATTGCCGGCTGCCGCCGCGTAGCGAGTCGCGAGGAAACGAACCACCTGCGGATCTGGACTCCGGCCGGCCGGATTGCATTTGACACGACGCTTCCGGCGGATCGGCCGGTGCGTGAAATCGCCTTCAGCCCCGATGGCGCTGTGCTGGCCGCAGCGGGCGATTTCGGTCTGCGCTTGTGGCGGAGCCGCGATTGGCAACCGATCCCCATGGATCAGTCGGTCGGCGTCCTGCGAATCCAGAGACTCTGCTTCGACGACGGCTCCGGACACGTCGCCTTCGTCGATGACAACTCGGTTTGCCGCGTAGCGGACGTGCGGACCGGCAACAATCTCGGCAATTCCTTTCACGTGCGCGGCAATCCGCGATCGTTAACATTCAGTCCGGATGCCAAGCGGCTCGCGGTGCTTACTTCTCAGCATGGGATCACGGTCTGGGACTGGTCACGCGGAGTACTCCTGACGCCGGCGTATTTTCTAGGCGGCTCCCTGTTCGAGGCCGTGTTTTCCGCCGATGGCTCTACGCTCGGCATAACGCACGTGCGAGGCGATCTGAACTGGCTGTACGTTCCCCTGGCGGTACAGGAACCCTGGAACGAACTATTGTTGCGGGTCGCACGAACTACCGGCTACGGATTGACGCCCACGGGGCAAAGCTACCGCCTGACCGCGGCAGAATGGAAGGAAGTGCGCCGCGCCGCAGGCCAGTGAACCGGACGGCCTCGGTTTTTTTGCTTTTTTTCAAAAAGCGCGCCACATGTTTCGCGCCGTTTCCCTTGTACCCAGTGAACGTCGTCGAAATCGAAAATACCCCATTCGAGGGAAGGAACTTCCTGATCGTCAACGGAACGGCGCGTTCATAAACTAACCGGTCATCTCTTGAAAAATGAACTCGGAGTCGTTCCACGCGACAACACGGGTTTGTGTCGCTTCCTTGTCTTGGAGTGAATTGTCATGGCATCTTCGGAACGTTCTTCTCGTCGTGAATTCATGCAAATTGCCGGACTCGCCGCGGGCGCTGCTGCGCTGGTTCCGGGCGTGACCGCCATCGGTGCCGAAGTGCCAGCCGCGGATCGCAAGCCGGACGCGGTGCTGGCCAGGCTGCTGGAAGGCAACCGGCGTTTTGTCAGCGGCAAGTCCATTACCGTGCAGCGCACTCCGGCAGATTTTGCCAAGGATGCGAAAGGGCAGGCGCCGCTGGCCGCCATCATTGCGTGCGCTGACTCGCGAGTGTCGCCCGAACTGGTTTTCGACCAGACGATCGGCGACCTGTTCGTAGTCCGGGTTGCCGGCAACGTCGTCAGCGGCGCGGGCGCGATCGTGAAAGGGAGCATTGAGTTCGCGGTCGCGGAGCTCGGCTGCAAGCTTATCATGGTGCTGGGGCACTCCAAGTGCGGCGCGGTGGCCGCGGCCATCGAGCACATCGATGCAAAAGACTCGCTGCCCGGCGAAATCGGAAATCTCGTTTCGCTCATTCGCCCCGCAGTTGTCACGGCGAAAGACCTTCCGGGCGATCGACTCAACAATGTAATCAAAGCGAATGTCCAGAAGTGTGTGGAACGCCTCAAGGGTCTGGAGCCGATCATCGCCAAGTCGGTCGCCTCGGGCGACGTCAAAGTGGTCGGCGGAACTTATGAACTGAGCACGGGCAAAGTCGAAGTGTTCGAATAGTCCCGACTTGACCAGACGCCCGGCGGGAACTTGAAGTCAGGGGAGTGTCAGACAAATGGCTGAAGGAACACTGGTCGACAAGCGGTTGTTCTGGGCGCAGGAAAATGCGTTGCCCGTACCGGTCCGCACGGTGTTTCGGGGAATCGGGCAGGTGTTTTTCCAGGAGAACGCCATCACCGGCATTCTGTTCGCGGTAGGCATTGCGCTGAGTTCTCCGGCGATGGGATTCGGCGCGATCCTCGGCGCGGCGATCGGGCCCGCGCTGGCATGGTGCTTCCGGTTTGACAAGTCGGAATTGTCCGCCGGGATCTTCGGATTCAACTCGACGCTGGTGGGCATCGCCACGTTCTTCTTCTTTCAGCCGGGCGGTGCGAGCTTAGCGTTACTGGCGGGCGGGTGCATTATTGCCACCCTGCTGACCCGCGTGATGCGGACAAGCGTGCCGTTCCCCACGTACACCACGCCGTTCATCGTCACGACGTGGTGCCTGTTCTTTCTGGGAAATGCCTGGAAGGTTGTCCCGGTCGATCCCAGCCAGGGGCCGCTGCTGCCGACGCTCCACCTCGGACACTTTCTCGACTCGACGACCAACGGTATCGGCCAGGTAATGTTCCAGGCCAGTTTATGGACCGGCCTGTTGTTCCTGTGCGGCATCGCGATCAACGACCGCCGGCACGCCGCGCTGGTGGTCGCCGGGTCGATTATCGGGATGCTGCTGGCCAGCCACCATGTGAGCGAAGCCATGAAATCGCTCGATCCCGAGCGATTGATCGAACGGAATATGTTCGACAACATCCGCCTCGGATTGTACGGCTACAACGCGACGCTCGTGGCAGTGGCCCTGTTCCTGTGGCGCCGGTCGCTGATCCCATCCCTGTTGGGAGTTCTCTTGACGGTGCCGCTGACCGAGATGATTCCGCTGGCAGGCCTGCCGGCCCTGACTGCGCCGTTCGTACTGGCGGCCTGGCTCGTTATGGCCATAGCCGCCGTGGAAGAAAAATTCGGAAAGAAACTCGGAGAAAAACTCTTCGGGCCGACGGCAGCACCCTGTAAGGAGGAAGCCGAACCGAGCACGCCGTCCGCCTGAGAACGTGCATAGTTCACTCTCCACCTGGGGAGAGTCGGCCCGGCATGGCCGGAGAGGGGCACTGGCACTTCCCGGACGCTGTCGCATCCGACCTCCCGCGTTGCAGGAGGGTGAATTGGATATTTCAATCACGTTGTATGGCACGTTATCCGGCTGAAGAGATTCGTCATTGCCGTTGTTGTTGACCGCCCCGCTTCCGAAACGTGAGGAGACTTGCTGATGAGACTGTCACCGCAAGAGCGAGACAAGTTGCTGATCTACACCGCGGCATTGCTTGCCAAGGACCGCAGGAAACGCGGCCTGAAGTTGAATGTTCCCGAGGCCGTTGCCCTGATTACGGCTGAATTGATGGAGATGGCGCGCGATGGCAAGTCGGTCGCCGAGATCATGAGCGCGGGCCGCGAGATCCTCAAACGGGCCGACGTCATGGATGGAGTCGCCGAAATGATTCCCATGATCCAGGTCGAACCCACGTTCCCGGACGGCAGCAAGCTGGTCACGGTCCACGAACCGATCCGCTGAAGCCGGATGGCGGCGGCTGATGCAGCCGGGTGACAGTTATCGATCCCCATTCCCAGGAGAAAGCAGATGATTCCGGGCGAATATATCTTCGACGGCGACGACATCGAACTCAATCCCAATCGTCCAGTGATCACGCTCGAGGTGAACAACACGGGCGACCGGCCGGTGCAGATCGGCGCTCATTATCACTTTTTCGAAGTGAACAAAGCACTCGTCTTTGACCGCGTGAAAGCTTATGGCATGCGGCTGGACCTTCCCAGCGGAACGGCCGCGCGATTCGAACCGGGCGAAGTCAAGAAAGTCAACCTGGTCCCGTATTCGGGCCGGCGCATTGTGTACGGCTTCAACGGCCTGGTGATGGGCCGGTTGGACGATCCGCATACCCGCGAGATGAGCCTGCAGCGGTGCATCGAACAGGGTTATGGCCACAAGCCGTCCAAGTAATGCGATGGCCCTGCACCTGATTGACGGGCCCTCGAAGTGACGCGCAGCGTCAGGAAACACCTAACCGAAATTGCAGAAAGTGCACATCCATGAGCGTTAAGATTTCGCGTAAGGCCTACGCTAAGAAGTACGGGCCGACGGACGGCGACCGCATCCGGCTTGCGGACACCGAGTTATTCATCGAGATCGAGCAGCATTACGGCGACTACGGCGAGGAGTCGATCTTCGGCGGAGGCAAGTCGATTCGCGACGGGCAGGACCAGTGCGCACTCGTCGAACCGATGAGCCCGGACCACTGCGACGTGGTGATCACGAACGCCGTCATTATCGATTACTGGGGGATCGTCAAAGGCGACATCGGCATTCGAAACGGGCGAATCGTGGCGATCGGCAAGTCGGGCAATCCGCTGACGCAGTGCGGCGTGGATCCGCGCCTGGTCATCGGCCCCGGCACCGAGGTCATTGCGGGAGAAGGCAAGATCGTCACGGCCGGCGGCATTGACACGCATATCCACTTTATCTGCCCGCAGCAGGTGGACGTAGCGCTGGCTTCCGGCATCACGACATTGATCGGCGGCGGAACGGGATCGGCCACGGGCACGTGGGCGACCACCTGCACGCCCGGCCCGTGGAACGTCATGCGAATGCTTCAGGCCTTCGAGGGACTGCCCATCAACGTCGGTATCCTGGGAAAAGGAAACGGCAGTCTCCGCAAACCGCTGGAAGACATGGTCAGGGCCGGCGCCTGCGGTCTCAAACTGCACGAGGACTGGGGCACGACGCTCCAGGCCATCGACACGGCTCTGTGCGTTGCCGACGATTTCGACATCCAGGTCGCAATTCATACCGACACGCTGAACGAGTGCGGATTCATTGACGACACGATCGCCGCGTTCAAGGGTCGCACCATACACAGTTTCCACACCGAAGGGGCAGGCGGCGGGCACGCTCCGGACATTATCAAAGTCTCCGGATTGCCGAACGTCCTGCCGGCCAGCACCAACCCAACCCGGCCGTTCACCGTCAACACGATCGACGAGCACCTCGATATGCTGATGGTCTGCCACCATCTCTCGCGGTCGATTCCCGAGGACGTGGCATTTGCCGAGAGCCGGATCCGGGCCGAGACGATCGGGGCCGAGGACGTCTTCCACGACCGGGGCATCATCAGCATCATGAGTTCGGACTCGCAGGCGATGGGCCGCATCGGCGAAGCCATCCTGCGGACATGGCAGACCGCGCACAAGATGAAGGTGCAATCCGGTCCGCTGGCCGGCGACAGTTCACGCAGCGACAACGAGCGAGTAAAGCGTTACGTCGCCAAGTACACGATCAACCCGGCCGTCGCGCACGGCCTGAGCGACCACGTCGGCAGCATCGAGGCCGGCAAACTGGCCGACCTGGTGATCTACGAACCGGCCTATTTCGGCGTCAAACCGTTCCTGGTCCTCAAGGGAGGCATGATCGTCAACGCTCAGATGGGCGACGCCAACGCCAGCATCGCGACGCCGCAACCGGTGTACATGCGGCCGCAGTTCGTCTACTACGGACGAGCTCTGTCCAAGTCCTGCATTTCCTTCGTCTCGAAGGCCGCGGTCCAGGAAGGGATTGCCGAACGCTATGGCCTGCAGCGCGAGGTGGTGGCCGTCGACAACTGCCGTAAGATCGGCAAGAAAGACATGAAACGCAATGAGGCCACTCCCAACATCAAAGTCGATGCCGACACCTATCAGGTGTGGGTCGATGGCGAGAAGGTAAGCAGCGAACCGGTCAAGGAACTGCCGCTGGCACAGCGGTACTTCCTGTTCTAATCGCCTCCCGGTCGTCTTCTCCCTTCGCCTATGGCAAGGGGGAAGCGGCCGGCTGGAACCATCACCCTCGACGCTGATGAACCTGCACCTGCTCCAAATCTCGGACTCTGCGCTGCCGATCAGCGGCTACACGCATTCGTGGGGTTTGGAAGGAGCGATCGGACTGGGGTTGGTTCACGATCCGGAAAGCCTCGAGCGGTGGACCGGCCACTGGCTCCGCAGTTCCGTCGGTCCGTTCGAGGGTGTGCTTGTGATGTCCGCATGCCGGTTGTCGCGCGCGGGGTTGCACCGCGAGGCGGCGGCGCTGAATCGAATCGCGGAAGCGTCGATCGTGCCGCCGTCGATACGCCGCGCCAGTCGCGAGATGGGCGAGCAATTGCTCGGCCTCGGGACCACGTGGGCCTGGAGCCGCGAAGGGCTCGAGCCGTACCTCAGGGAGCAGGAGTCGGAAGTCTGGCATCACTCGATTGTCTTCGGGCTGCTGGGTGCGTTGAGCGGCAGTGAGCCCGGCGAGGTTCTGACGGCTTACCTGCATCAGGCGGCTTTGGGAATGATCAGTGCGGGCGTTCGCGCGATCCCCGTGGGCCACACACACGGCCAGCAGGTGCTGGCGTATCTGCATGAAGAAATTGCCAAGCTGGTCGCGGAGATTGGCGACCGTGATCTTGAGACCGCCGGGGCCGGGTGCCCTTTTTACGAGGTAGTATGCGATGAACAAACACAACTCTATGCCCGCATGTTCAGGTCCTGAGCCGACTGCATTCACTGCGTCGACCGGGACTTGGGAATCCGGATTGAAACGCGGCCACCGGCTCGCCAGGCCAGTGTACTTCCATCGGGACCACAGTCACGACTATCAGGGCGGCGCTGGGCCGGCTCGGTATGCTGGAGCCAAACGCACCGTCCCCACGCTCGGCATCGCGGGACCGGTCGGATCCGGCAAAACGGCGCTGATCGAATTGCTCTGCCGCGCCCTGTGGCCGGAGATCAATCTGGCCGTGATCACCAACGACATCTACACGCACGAAGACGCCGAATTCCTCTCGCGCCGCCAGGTTCTGCCGCTGGAGAGGATCGTGGGCGTGCAGACCGGCGGATGCCCGCACGCGGCCATCCGCGAGGATGCCAGCGCCAACCTCAGCGCGGTGGGCAACTTTCAACGCCAGTTCCCCGGACTGCAGTTGGTCCTCGTCGAGTCCGGCGGCGACAACCTGACGGCCGTCTTCTCGCGCGAACTGGCCGACCGTTTTATTTTTGTCATCGACGTCGCCGAGGGAGATAAGATCCCGCGCAAGGGCGGCCCGGGAATCTGCAACAGCGATCTGCTGGTGATCAATAAGACCGACTTGGCGCCGCACGTCGGCGCCGATCTCGATGTGATGCGGCGCGACAGTCTGAAGATGCGAGGCGAGCGGCCGTTCCTACTGGTCAGCCTCCGCCAGAAAGAAGGGGTCGAGGAGGTGGTTCAGTGGGTGCGTCAGCAACTCGCATCACTCGCCAAGACCTCGTAACACCGGCAGAGTTTCGCGGACTCGATGCCACCGGCGATCCGGCCGGACGTGTCGGCGGAACTCGCATCGAGCTGGTCAAGGTCGGCGGCGAAACGCGTTTGGGAGCCTGCTACCAGCAGATTCCCGTGCGCGTCATGCCCCCGTTCTCGCTCGACAACGAGCCGGCCGCGCTGCTGTATCTGATCAACCTGACGGCCGGGTTGATGGACGGCGACGGCCATCGGATCGACGTCACGGCGAGGTCCGGCACTCGCGCCGTCGTAACGGGACAATCGGCCAGCCGTGTGCATCCGGCCGTGAACGGCTATGCGAGCCAGCAATGGTCGGTCACCGTCGAAGACGACGCCTGTCTGGTCGTCCTGCCCGGACCGACGATTCCGTTCCGTGGCAGCCGTTATTACCAGCGCGGCCGCGTCCGGCTCGCGCCGACCGCCAGCTTGATCTGGGGCGATATCTGGCTGCCGGGACGCCATGAACGAGGCGTCTTATCCGAACAGTTCCAGTTCGATCGCATCGTTCAGGATTGTGAAGTCCACCGAGCGGGGCGATTGATCTATCGTGACCGCTTCTGCTGGAACGGGCCTTGGACCGCCGAAGAAGCCGGCTGGTATTGGGGAGGCAGCATGGCCTGCGGCAGTCTGTTTGTCGCAGGTCCGGTGCCTGAAGTCTTTCCCGAACCGGCCTCAAACCTCCGCCGCTCGGTCTTTCCGCTCGACACGGGGGCGTGCTGCGTTCGCTGGTGCGGCGAGCCGACCGCGGTCGCCGCCGACCTGGTTCGGGTTGCATTGCAGCTTGGCTCTCACGCCGTCGCCGGCCCGGGTGCCCGGCCATGGCTGCTCGATTCGACTGACCTCGCCCCGAATCACTGGTTCTCCGCGCCGGTAGCGTCTCGCGACACGGCATGAGCATCCCCCGCGGGGACGTTTCCAGATCAGCGCGATGGCCGCCGCCCGGGAAATGAATTACTCTTCATTCCGCCCGCGGCTTAATTAACCTTAACGGACGCGGACACAGTTTCATTTCCACCTGCCAATCGGTGTGCCGCGCAAGAGCGGCTTTCCAATCCGGCTATCCGGCGACTATTGAAAAAGGTCTGTAGATCCATGGCAGAACGCAACTCTCTTTCGGGGGATCGCGCGCAGATCATTCTGCACCCGACGGATTTCTCGAGCACCAGCCAGCTCGCTTTTGCACACGCGCTGCGGCTGGCCGTTCACAACCAGGCCTTCCTTTCGGTGTTGCACGTTTGTGCCGACGAAACAAAGCCGATCCCCTGGGACGAATACCCGTCCGTGCGCGAGACGCTCGAACGTTGGGGGCTGCTCGAAGCCGGCTCTCGACGCTCGGACGTCGAGAAAAAACTCGGCGTGCGAGTGGAGAAGCGAGTCGGATACGATACGAACGTCGCCGACTCGATCGTCGGTTTTCTGGAGGAGCGTCCCGTCGACATGATCGTGATCGCCACCGAGGGAAGGGATGGACTGCCGCGTTGGATCAGACGCTCGATCGCCGAACCAGTGGCGCGGCGAGCCAATGTCCCGACGCTGTTCGTACCTCAGGGAGCACGTGGCTGTGTCTCCCTGGAAGACGGACGGGTGACGCTGCAGAACGTCCTGATCCCGATCGACCGAAAACCGTATCCCGACGCGGCCGTCGCGCGCGGCGTCCGCGTCCTTGATGCGTTCGGGAGCGAGACATCCACGCTCACACTGCTGCACGTCGGCGACGAGAACGATGCGCCGTGGCCCAACCTGCCGAGCGACCGATCCTGGAATTGCTCGTGCGTCGCACGCGGCGGACGGCCGGCCGACGAGATCCTGAAAACGGCCGATGAGCTGAACGCGGACCTGATCATCCTTGTCACGGAAGGATCAAAGGGACTCATGGACACGATTTTCGGCAGCACAACCGAACAGATCGTGCGCGGGGCGCCGTGTCCCGTGCTGGCGATTCCCTTCGACTTCTAGAGATGCCGGATGCCGGTAATTGGTAGTCGGATAGATAACTGAATACTCCCAGCCCCACGAAGAAAAATGAACCGATCATCGCAAAGTGAGCATTCCCGCGGGCGCGGCATCAGCAGCGCGCAGGCGGCCCTCTTGTCGCGGGCCGTATTTGATATTCCGCCCCGGACGCGGAACTTAATCGCCGTGGCCGGAGTCGCCGGGATTGTCGTGGTCACCGTCGGCAGTCTCAACGGCGGCAGCGAACAGACGATTCAGGTGGACAAGATCCTGCACTTCACCGGCTATTTCATTCTCGCGTTCCTGTTCGTAATGGCCCTGCGGCCGATCCTGTATGTGCCTGCATTGTTGGCGCTGGTCGCCGGCGGATTCCTGATCGAGGTTCTGCAGCCGTACAATGGCCGGCATATGGACGTCGCCGATGGGATCGCCAACACGCTTGGAGTTGCCGTCGGCGCATTTGCCGCTCTGCTCGTCCGCGGAGCCTTCAGCTATGTGCGGCGCGAGTTGGCCGTGGCCCGGGTAAAACGCAATCTGATGCATTTCGGCGCGAACAGCACGATACTCCGCGAGGGCGCCCGCGTCCGCACCCTTTACGTGATCAAGAGCGGCGAAGTGAAACTGAGCAAAATGGTCGCCGGCAAGTGCGTCGAATTTGGACACGCTCAGGCCGGTGACGTTGTGGGCACTTTGGGAGTGCTCCTGGGAATGCCGCAGTTCTGCACGGTCGAAGCAGTCAGTCCCACAACCGTCTACCGCATGGAACTGATGGAATTAATGAACTCCGCGGGCGGACACGAACAGCCTGTGGGCATCGTGCTTCGCTCGCTGGCCGAGAATCTTCGCGTTGTTGCCGAGCGAGCGGCGAAAAACCAGTCGCAACTGCAAGAGCTGACGGTGGCCACCGAGACGCATCACGAACCAAACTCCGAACTCTGGAGTTGAACCGGAATACAGGAGGCCACGGAAAGGCACCGATCAAACACGGATAAAGGTACACACTTATCCGTGAAAATCCGTGCTGATCCGTGGCCTCTTCTCGTTCCTGGCAGCTCGGCCAATGCGATCAGAACTTGACCAGCGCGCTGACCGCGGTCGTCAACTGGTTTTTGTCCTGCGGATTGTCCGCCGATCCGAAGGCCGCGACTTGGGCAAAGTCGCCGCGAACCTCGGGGCGAACTTCGAGGAACTTATTGGGATGCCAGTTAAGTCCCAGGGTTGCCTCAAAGTAATTCGTGGCGAAGCCGGTCCGGGTACCGTCGACGTCGTCAAACCAATCGACTCGATTGATCACGTCCCAATCCTGGGTCATGTGGTAGATGTAGATGTTGTAGAGCCCGTACCATGCGCCCGTTCCCACCGGAGTATTCGTGTCCCATCCCATATTGGACTGGACTACTTGCGTGAGCCGTTCGCTCCATGCGTGCTGCAAACGCAACTCGACAATCGTGTCGAAATCGCCGCCGAGTCCGGGGGCGGCAAAGATCGCGTCGGGACCGCAGTGGAGAGAAGCCGTCAGCCGCGTTCTCTGCGCATCGGTCAGCCAGTAGTTCACCTGGCCGATGTAGCAGTACGAGTTCTCGCTGCGCTTCTCGAAAAACGTGTTGGCCCCCAACGTCATGCCGTTCCAGATATCCAGCCGGTCGGAAACAACCAGCTGGGTCAGGAAGCCGGTGAAGGCACCGTCCTGCGAGTAAAAGAACTGGTAGTCGCTGGAATACAGCGGCCGGTAGGGGGCGAGGAAACCGTTGTAACCGATGATCGAGTTCATTCGCCCGAACTTCACGTTCATGCCGCCCTCGGTCAGGATCGGCACGTGAGCGGTCACATTAAGGTCGCGAAAGTCCTGGCTGAACCGCGGATTGTCCGTGTTGCCGCCGATTCCGCCCAGCGGCTGGCCAAGGGCCGCGTCGGCACCGGCGAAATACCGGACATTCCACCCGATATCAAACTCGTCCTGGGAGTGCGGTTTCTGTACGACCAGGCCAATCTGGTTGACCAGGTATTCGTCGCCAAAGCGGTTCTGCCGGGTCTGAACCGACAACTCGCCGGGGCCACCCGACGCGTACGTGTATCCGTTCTCGAACCAGCCAAACGCGCGGATACCCCGGTTGTCCAGCGTCCGGGCCAGACCCAGGTCATCCATCAGGAACCGTACGTCCGAAACGGGAGTCGGGCCCCACGCGGGTTCCGGCCGAACCTGCAAGAGATCCTCGGCCAGTTCGGCAGGCAGTGATTCGGCCTCCAGGCCAAATACCCGCGGAGTTTCGGCGGCGAAGCGCCCCTCCGTTGATCCATAGGGCGCCGATTCCTCGGCGGTGGCGGAGTCGGTGTTCTGGGCACGCACGGAAAGCGTTGTTGTCAGCAGAAGGGCTAAGCCCACCGCGGTTCGTGACATCCATGTCATGGCTGCTGGGCCTTTCTCATTTCAAGTCTCAAAGACACCACCCGATCCCGCGGCATCGCCTCGTAATCAGGGCAGTCCGATGGTACGCATCGCCGCAATCCTGACTGTCGCAACGAACCGTTGGCGTCTCGCAGTTCCACCAGTAATATCGGATATTCGGGTGGATTGGCTGACGCCGATGGTGGCGAAGCAGCTCCTCCGCCGCGTGAATGGTCCGCTTGTGACGATCGGGAACCTTGAACCGGATAAGAGAAAAATGACTTTACGGCCTCGGCAAGATTTTTGGCGCGAAGCGTTTGCGGTGCATGGGTCGATCGCCCCCAGCATTGTTTCACGAGTCGCCGTATTCGGATTGGCGGCGACGGCCATCGTTGTTGTGGCAAGGTATCTGGAAAACCAGTTCCAGACGCATATGCATCTGGATGTCACCCATCTGGAACTTGCCGGAGCGGCGTTGGGCGTGCTGCTCGTTTTCCGCACCAATCTGGGATACGAGCGATGGTGGGAGGCCCGCAAACTCTGGGGCGGGTTCGTCGATCGGACTCGCAACCTCACCATCGGCGCGATGGCTTACGGGCCGCGGGATGCCCTTTGGCGCGAGCAGATGACGAAGTGGACGGCCTGCTTTCCGCACGTGGTTCGCCATTCGCTGCGGCGCGAACGACCCGGCAAGGCCGTCGTGCGATTGCTCGGCCAGGACGCAACGGACCAGATCGCCGCCGCGCAGCACATGCCGGCTTTCGTGGCGCTGAAACTGGGCCATCTCCTGCGTGATGCACGCGAACGCCTGGGATTGGATCCTTTCTCGTTCCAGCAGATCGATCGCGAACGAGCCTTGCTGGTTGACTACGTGGGCGGCTGCGAGCGAATTCTGAACACCCCGGCACCGCAGGCTTATTCTCTGAAGATCCGGCACTTTCTCATGCTGCTCCTCCTGTTCCTGCCGCTCACTCTGCTGCACCGGTTCACTAACAATTGGCCGATTCCGCTCATCACCATGATCGCGGCCTACCCGCTGCTATCACTCGACCAGCTCGGAGTTGAATTGCAGAATCCGTTCGCGACGGAAAACTTGAGCCACCTGCCGCTCGACGGCCTATCCGACTCGATCGAGAACAACGTGCTGGGGATCTGGGAGAGAGAGAAAGACGAGGAGTGATGCCGGGGGCCAAATTCCGACGGAGGCCACGGACTTGCACGGCCAACACGGACAATAACGTCGAAATCTCGCCAATACTTGTCTTGACGCAGAGTGCGGACCGACGGTAATCCACTCCTGCGGAAAGTTATCTACAAGCGTCAATTTCTGTGTACCGGCCCGAGTCACGTCGCCGGAGCCTGCAAGCATGCGCTCACAATCGATGCCACTGCGTCGGAAAGGGTGGCTTCTGGTCGTCCTGGGATGCGTGATTGCCGGTTCCAGCCCGGTTGCGCGGTCGCAGACCCCGCCCTTGGATTCACCGGTCTCGCCCGCTGCGCCTGCTTCCGACCAAACCGCAGAGCGTCTGCGGGCACTCGAGGAGCTGAATCGACAACTTTCCGAACGGCTTGAAAGAACGACGCACGAACACGACGAGCAATTGCGACGGCTCACCGAGAGATTTGAAACTCGGTCGAATGCTCCGAGCAGCCGGTCGGCCGGTGAACCACCCGATACGGAGGGCAGCTGGATTGGTCCGGTGTTGTTCGAGCAAACGATGTCAGACCGGGCAGAGGATCCCGAGTCACCCGTGATCGACTACACCGAGGGGCACTTCGCCCCCTTCACACCCGCGCCGGGTTATCCGGAAATGCCGGACTCGAGTCGCGGCCCGCTCTCGCTGCAACCCACCTTCGGCTCCGGCTTTCAGTTTCAAACGGCGGACGAGAGCATGCGGCT
The DNA here is from genome assembly GCA_903863885.1 of uncultured Planctomycetaceae bacterium. Classification (GTDB taxonomy): domain Bacteria; phylum Planctomycetota; class Planctomycetia; order Pirellulales; family Pirellulaceae; genus CAIPEB01. The sequence continues at coordinate 18,226 of CAIPEB010000452.1, forward strand.
CCAAATCCATTATGAGTCGCAAATCGAAGGACGCGTGTGGGGAGAGCAAAATCAGATTCCCGTCAACAGCGGATTTTTCCTTCCCCGCCAGCGAATCTTCTTCAGCGGGAGCATCACCAAGTCCGTTGAGTATGAGTTGGCGATAAACCGAGGGTTGAACAACATCAACTTGTTAAACGCCTACCTCAATTTTCACTTCGATGACCGGTTTCAAATTCGCGCCGGCCGCTTCTTTACTCCGTTCAACTACGACCAATACGCGGTCTCGAATTATTGGCTGCTGACCCCCGAGCGTTCGTTGTTCACAACGAACCTGAGCCTGAACCGCCAGATCGGCACGATGGCCTGGGGCTACTTGGCCGACAAGCGGATCGACTACGCGGCGGGAGTCTTCAACGGTTCGCGTAACTCGTTTGAGTCCGTGCACAATGGCGTGGATGTTGTCGGCTATGTTAACGTCAGACCTTTCCAAGAGTCGGAAATTCTAAGCTTCGCCAGGTTCCTGAATGTGGGTTCTTCGGTCGCCTTCGGGCGCCAGGACCAGCCGCCCGTCCCTGCCACGTTCCGAGTGGGTGGTGGTTCCCCGGACGCCAACATCCCCGGGATTGCCACGGTTCCGTTCCTGATACTTAATCCCGGTGTGGTGGAGCGGGGCGACCGGTTGCTCGGGTCCGTCCATGCGGCGTACTTCTTCAACAGCCTGTCGCTGATTGGCGAGTGGCAATACGGCTACGGTGGCTATGGGACTTCCTCTGATCGGGCTTCCGAGCGGGTGCCGTTTGCGGGCTATTATGTCAGCGGAGGTTATTTCCTGACCGGCGAGCACGTTGAGCGGCGGACCCGGGTCAAACCGATTCAATCGCTCATCCCGACGCACAAGGATGAAGATCGCGGGCTGGGTGCCTGGGAGGTCGCCGGACGAGTCAGCCGACTCAGCTTGGGCGAGGAAGTCTTCAGTGACGGTTTCGCAGACGCAAACATCTGGGCCAACTCCGCAACCACTACCGAACTCGGCATGAACTGGTACTGGAATGAGTACTTGAAGTGGTACATGTTCTGGCTGCACGCCGACTTCAACAAGCCCGTTCAGTATCGTCCCGGCGAAATGCAGACAAACGCCGACATGCTCTGGATGAGATGCCAGCTCTATTTCTGATTTGAATGAGCGAGGCCATGGATCGGCACGGATGAAAAACGGATGCCGGATGGCCGTAGGTTGAAACACCTATCCACCTTCACGCACGCGCTTCGACTGTTCCGAAAATCTACCCAAAGGTGTTGCTTGGCGTGCGCAACTCGGCATGAGTGGCGTTGCAGATAGGGGTAGGAACGGCCGATTGAGTTCGGCCGCCCCTCCCTCCGAACCGGACAGGCGGTTTTCCCGCATACGGCTCTCCAGTCGTTAGGTGCTTGTGGATTGGACGAAACGGTTATGGAGATCGGCCAGGCTGTGATATCCATGCTCCGCAAAGAAGGCGTTGGTCCAGCGCTGTTTTCGGGGCAGGTGTTGGCGATTCCGTCGATGTCGCTTGAGGAGCATGTCTCGCAGACGTCGACGGATCATGCCGTCGTAATCCTTGAAGATGTTCCAGAAGCAATGCCGGAAGTAGTGGAACCATCCCCGCGTGCAGCGGTTGATGTTCTGAATCATACTGTCCAGCGATTCGCCGGATTTACGCGGGGTCAGCGCGAGGAGGCGATCGACGAATTTCTGGTGGCTTTTCTTTCGTGGGAAGCGATATCTCCCGCGAAACGAGTAGCCCAGAAACGAAAAGCTCTTTTCCCGCGAGTCGACGATGTGCGTCTTTTCCGGATGCAGCGTCAGCCCATGTGGCTCGACCCACTGGCGGATCTCCGTCAGGGCGGCGGAGGCTTCTTCCGGAGTGCGGCAGAGGATGACGAAGTCATCCGCATATCGCACCATCTGGAAGCCGAGCCGTGCCATGTGGTGATCCAGCGGGTTGAGGTAGGCATTGGCCAGTACCGGCGAAAGAACAGCGCCCTGTGGAACTCCCGTTTCCGGGGTCCAGGTTCGCAGCTCTTCCAGAATCCCCTGGTCCAGATATTGCCGGATCAGGTTCAGCACGCGGGGATCGGAGATCCGTTGTTGAACGAGCTCCATCAGGCCGGGCTTCGGTATCGTATCGAAGTAGGCCTTCAAATCCGCGTCCACGACGTACACGTAACCGGCGGCGAGCAGTTCTTCGACGCAGCGAAGTGCGTCGTGGCAGCCGCGCCCATGGCGGAAGCCGTAGCTTCGTTCGTGGAACGTGGCATCCAGAATCGGTTCGATCACGTGGACCAGCGCCGTTTGCACGACTCGGTCGCGCACGGTGGGTATGCCCAGCGGGCGTTTCTCCGAACTTCCCGGCTTGGGAATCCAGGCCCGACGCACCGGCGCGGGACGATACGCGTCCTCGCGCAGCTGCTGCTGCAGGCGGAGGATTTCCTCCCGTTCGTGTTCGGCGAAGTCATCGACCGTTTGCTGGTCCACTCCTGCCGCACCTTTCTTCCCCAGCACTTTACGAGCCGAGGAATTGAGGTTCTTTTCACTGAACACCTTATCGATCAGCGTGTGCCATTTGCCTCCTCTCACCTTGTTTTCCAAGAGTGTCGCCAACATGCGATCCGTCCAAACCGCACAATGAGCCCACTGGCTGATGCCCGGTGTCTCTCGGGTTGGGGTAGCCGCGAACGGCACTGTTACCGTGTTGTAATGCTCACGCCGTTTCGCGGCGGATTGGTTACGTTTCGGCGATTTGGTCATCTCACATCTAACTCCCTGCTCCCCTTTGCTCCACCGCGTTTTGCTGCACGGCTTCATCGCTATTATGAGAGCTCTGACTTCTGGCGGGCTGCATCTTCCGACGTCGCCGATATCGCCTGGTTCGCTCCGCACCGGCTGGCGATATTCCGCCGGAGGGCCTGGGCCATTGGTAAAGCAGTGTCCCACGCTGCTGCTGTTGACGGCTTGTCGTCCGCGTCCTGTACCCGACAGATCTCCCTGCTTACCTCGTCCGATCTTCCGACCATTCCATCTCCAACCACCGCATCGCCATTTCGTCACGGTCGCTTTGGCACGTTACTTCACCGCCGTGACTCGTCGTGTCTATCCCCCGGGCAGACCTCAAGGGTCGGTGGGAATGCCGTCGCACGATCAAGGGTTCGGGCATTACGAGGAGCCTCCCCGACAGGCTTGGCCGAATCGAGTTCACTTGCGTTACGGACTGGTCGTTCGTCTCAGGTTGCTCTCCACCCTTCCTTACGGAAACGCAGTTACCACTGTCGACTACAGGCCGGTAACGTTGGCCTGGGAAGGACTTGCACCTTCCTGATCAGACGCCCTCACAGGCGCACTCGCCTTTCGCTCCTGCGAAAGGACGCTGTTCGAACGTCACGTACGGCGGAGAAAACGTGCTTTTGCGGAGCGATAGCCGACTGCTCCGAACTTCGTCCTATTTTCCTCATGTTGGGTGCCGCGAAGCGGCATGAATGACTGCAAATCACCGAGAATGCTGCGTGTATTTACGAAAACGCGGGTTGTGTCTTCAGGCTTTCATCTACCCGGATTGTCCAGCGAAATTCGAGTCTTTCGGCACACATTCTCTCCCCATCGAGGGGGTTGCCAACGCCGAGTCTCGTTAACGACAATCGCGCAGGGCCGCTAAAAAGAGAAAGAGGCCTGTCCGCAAGCTGGGCATTCCTCGCGCGCAACCGCATCCCGTCCGTTTCGACTTAATTAACGGTGAAGCACCTTTGATTAAGATCAAAGCAGCCGGAATCGTATTCGTGCAGATCTCTTGCGATGGCCGCTGCCCGTAAAGACTCCCGCCCACCGGCCGATTCGCGGTGAATTTTTAGAAAGCAGTCCAATGAAGCGGGGACTCGGATGCGGATCTAAGAGGCTCCGCCGGCACTGCACTCCGAGGTTCGGTGCGTCGGCCTCGTGTCTTCTTCTGCTTTGGGCAATTGCCGCTGCCGCGCCGAGTCTATGCGCGGAAGAGACCGGCGATTTGACGAGTATCGCAGCAATCAAGCGTCTTTCTCCCCAGGAGGCCGACACGAAGCGTCCGGTCCGACTGCGCGCGGTGGTGACTCAGACCAATCCGGCAACGAGCGACCTGTTTGTGCAGGATGACTCAGAGGGCGTGTACCTGAGTCCGTCGGAACATGCGAAGTCGATCACCAGAGGCGACCGTGTGGAGATCGCGGGGGTCACCG
>CAIPEB010000453.1 GCA_903863885.1 uncultured Planctomycetaceae bacterium
AATTGGGTCGTCCAGAGCGGCCGTCCGCCGGCGATCGCACGCCCGGGCAGCTCCGCGTTGCGCCGCAAACGCGTCTGCAGTGTCACGGTGCGGAATTCATCCCAGCGGTAGGTATCGGCCGGATACCAGACACAGCGGGGCGATAAGAACTTCTCGTCCTCCCCATCGATCCACCAGACATGTCCGCACAGCCATCCATGCTGCGTTGCGATCTGCTTCAGGCAGTATTCCGCCGCCAGCAGAGGGTCCTGGATTTCGTTGGCCATTACGGCCACGTCGCGAAGCATGTGGATCGCCGCGGTGCGCTGCTGAACCTGCCGCTCCAGGTCCTCATTGAATCTCTTCAGTGATTCCTCGGCCCGCTTGCGGTCCGTAATGTCCCGCGAGATGCCTCGCGCGCCCAGGTATTCACCTGTGCTGCTGAACTGCTTCGTCGCCCTGAACTCGACGTCGTACGGTTGACCGTCTTTGCGTCGAGCCCGAGCCTGGATCGGTGGCATGGGCTCCCGACTCGCCATGCCGGACAATAGCCATTCGATCATACGGCGCTCGTCGTCGTCTGCGTGGAGGCCGGCGGGCGTCTTTCCCAGAAATTCCTCGGGCGAATAGCCGGTCAATTCCAGAAACGAGGGCGAGATGTAGGTGAAACGGCCCTGTGCGTCGAGCTCCCAAATGCACTCGCGGATATTCTCGACGCGCGCGCGGAACTGCTCTTCATTGGCCCGCAACTGATCTTCCAGGTGTTTGCGAGCCGTGATGTTCGTCATGGTCAAACGGCACCCGGCCGCCGGCGTGCTGTCGACCAGCGGCGCGATTGCCAGATGGACGAATTTCGTACCCCCGCTGGACGGCCGGATGGAACACTCGCAGGTCTGCCGGCCCCCGGACTCGAGCGTCTGACGCACGGCTAGAAAACACTTGTCGCGGTCCTCGGGAGCCACCAGACCCACCAGTACCGCACCCTCGACTTTGCTGCGTTCCATGCCGAACAACTCGGCGGCCGACAGATTGCAGCGCTCGATGCGGAAATCCGGCCCCACGGTGACGTAGCCAACCGGAGCGAGTTCGAAGAGTTCAAATAACCTGTCGCGTACTTCAGTAAGTTCCGCCTGGGCAGCGCGTAGTTCTTCGTTCTGCAGCTGCAGCTCGATCTGGTGCACCTGCAACTCATAAACCAGCCTCTGCACCTGCTCAGGTGACATGGCCGCTACGTCTTCGGGGCCGAGCTTCAATCGGACTTCGGCGCGTTGACGCAGCGAATCACCGGCTGACCATCCAGGAGTATCGGGAGTCGACATAGAGTGCTGGGTTGTTTCCTGCGTTCGATATTGACAATGAGCGTACCGAAGCAGCGGGCTGTTGTAAGCGAATCGCGTGCCATAAAGAGCTCGGGCGCATAATACGCATGCTTCGGCGGGAAAGCCACACGCACCGAGATCTGACACACCGGGAAACGATAACTTATTGGAGCGGACTTACCATACACTGAAGTTTTTACCGTACCTGCCAGGCAAGCAGACGCGCGCCATTGCCAGGAAAATTTGGCCACGCGTTGCTACGGACACCCTGCCGAATACGCTACGATTCAGGCGCAGCCAGGAGGCATGACTTGGCCGCAGGACACAAGGCTATCCTGAGTCAATCGTACGGATGTTCCTTCACAAGAGTCCACGCTCCTTGCCCATACTGCTGAAATCCACCAACCAAGGACGCACCGGGGATCGTCATGAATCAGATTGCCACCGCAAAGAAGTTCATCGGGCTTTTCGCCGGTCTGGTACTCATCGAATTCGGCGCACATGCGGCCGACACCGGGCCCATGCCGCTATCGACGCGCCCCGCGAAGGTGACAGTCGGACCCCGGGAGCCGGTCCGCAGTCGGGAGAACATGCCGTTCGTCATGGACTCGACGCTCGCCACATTGCGCCGGGATCAGGAGTCGTGGTTCTTCTACCACACGGTGGATTGGGGGAAAAGAATCGAGAAATGGCAAGGCACGCCGTCCAATCCGTTTCAAGCCAAGGTATGGCAGAAGAGCCGCGACGAAGTGTTTGATCTCTGCGGCCAATACACCGATATCCATCACGCAGGCCTGTGGCTTGTCAATATTTATTGCGTACCGGACGGCAACCTGCTGGGAGTCGTGCACGTTGAACTCCATCCGGGTGAACCTGCTGTGAACCACGGCGAGAAGTACGCGCTGGGGCTGGTTTTTTCCCGAGACAAAGGAGAACGCTGGAGCTATTGCGGCGAGATCGTTCGCCCTCAAAATGCTCACGGTAACGTGGGAGGTGCGCCCTTGCTGGTGGTGGGGGACTACTTCCACGTCTACTTCAATGATCAAGGTCCCGCCGGACGGCGCGCGGCAGTCGCCCGTGCGCCGGTTGCCGAAGTGTTGCAGGCCGCCAACCGCGGCTCGGTGACCCCGTGGCACAAGTTCAGCGACGGCGACTGGAAAGAGGACGGCTTGACCGGGTACGGGACGGCCGTACTCCCGCAACCGGATCTGGGCCCGGGGCATCCGATCGATCTGCACGCCGATGCGGCCTGGAACCGTGCACTGTCCAGGTACATGGTGACCGCTTGGTGTGCCGGCGGCGGTGTTGGGAGGCTGTATCTGCACTTGTCGGAGGACGCGGTCCACTTCGAGCCGCCCATCCTGGTCGACGAAGAACCCGGGCAGTGGATGCCCTATTCCACGTTCCTGACCGACGACCGAGATCGCGGGACGGACGACATGAACGCGGTCGGCGCCGAGTTCTTCCTCCTGATCAATCACAAGAGCGCGACGAACTACGGCATCGATTCGCTCTGGCGACGGAAGATCACCGTCGGGCGCTAGCCGTCACATCGACGTGCCGGTCTGTACCGTTTCCGATCTTACCGCCTCGTCCTATTCGACTGCGCGCCGACCGACAGGTTTGTCCCATGCAGGGGCTGACGCAACCGCTCCGCGCCGCCTTATTCCAGGATCAGGTAGACGAACATACCTGTGCGATCAGCTGCGTTGAACTCGACGAGTGCAGCTCCGTCTTTGGGCAATACCGACACCTCCGGTCCGGGTATGCCGGTGATGGCATCCACCAAACGGGCGCGGCGGCGAGCGAGGGCTGGATCCGGGATGGTCAGCGAGCAACGGCCGGGTTCCTTGACCTCGACCTGAACGACGATGCGATCTCCGCTCCGGATTGCGGCAGCCGTACCGCCGTGCGTGAGCGCGGGCTCGGGCCCATACGTGGCAAGCGGGCCGTCCAGCACAGTGCGCAGGGTGATGAGCGAGCGGCCTGAAGGGGTGTAGGTGGCCGGGTTGTTCCACTGCGTGAGGCGGAAGTCCTCTGGGCCGCTCCAGTGGTAGACCATGGCCGCGAACTTGTCGGGCTGGTCCCACCCGTGCTCCAGCGCCCAGCGGGCCAGTGAAAAGTAGAAACGGCTCAGGTAGCGAGGATCCTTGCAGTATGTGTCGCCGATCTCGGTCTGCCACACCCCTCGGCAGATTCCAGTGGCCACGTACCGGCGATAGAGCCGGTCCATTTCCGCGACGCCGAGGTAGTGGATGTCCAGGTAGTCGGACCAGCGGGCCAGATCGTGGTAGTCCAGCCACTTCTCATACTGCTCGATGCCGCCCTGGTCGGGCCAGCCGCCATAGACCACCATGCACCGGTGTTGCCTGATGATCCGCGCGGCGGGGATGTGGACGAGGTCCACGTAGTCCTCCATGGCGCGGGCATACTCCTGGCTCGGGTAGCCGGGGCCGTGCCAGAAGGTGGACTGGGGCGCCGAGATGATTCGCCCGGCTGCCTCGTTCCAAATCTGAAAATAGCGGATGTTGTAGGGGGCCGCCGCATACTTTGTCACGGCCGCCTCGACGTACTCCTCCCAGACCTTGACGTCCTTCGGGGCCGAGAGCGCGTCGCCGGTCGCAGTATTCCAAGGCGCCGAGTAGGCCAGCAGCAGTACGGAGCGGATGTCGTTCCGGTTGTTGGTCAGCAAGATCGACGGCAAGTCGCTGTCTCCCGGGCCCGTCCTGCTGACGTCCATAGGCGCCGCGGGCGAGACGCGGCCGGGGTGGACGTCGTCGCGGCCCCAGGTGAGGCCCATCTCCTTCCACGTCTTTACGCCCTTCGCATCGCCGGGCCAACCCACTGAGCCCATGAGATCGGTGATTCGCGGCTGATAGGACGCTGCGTTGTCCCACCCGCCGGCGGAGAGACACAAGCCGGCGAGAACTGCAGCCGGCGCCGCCAAAGCGGCCGCGAAACGAGTGCGATAGAGCATTGTGGGGACCCTCCCAGTAGGCAATCGGTGATTGTGGACTCGGGGCCGCAGCGCGGTCAACGGGCAGGGAACGCTGGCTCGCGCGGCCGTTCGATTTACCCGCGGCAGGCGACAGCCTGTCACATCACACGCAAGCTGCGCCGTGTGAAACCCTCGCCGGGCAGACGCTTGGGATGTGGTGTCCGCACGGACTGAAGCCCACGAGGCCGAGTCGCCCTGCTGGAACAGGTCTTCCAACTTCGCGCCAAAATCCGTCAAGCGCCGAAGATCACGCTGTTCAATGCCCAAGGCGCCTGCATCACGGAAGAGGACCACGGGACGGAGTTCAACCTGAAGTACCGGGTCGTCGTTGCCGCTGATGGCAAGTCGGTGCACTTGACCATGGCGGCGGGGCAAGGCAAGGACGACGCGAAGCTGCGAGCTTGCTCGGCCCGGATTCCGGATCGCGACGCGCTGTTGCTGGACGCGACCGAGCAACTGCAGGGCTGGGCGGAGGCACAGAATTGCCCGGAACAAGTCGGCCTGTTCGGCCGCATTCCCTACGTGTCTCGCCTGTTAGCCGAACCCCCTCCTCGCCGCGACATCGACCACGTCCTGCTGTTGGTTTCGCCGCGAGTCTTGATGGCGAAGGAAGAGACGGTCGGCACGTGCGAAAAACAGGCCGACAGGAAATAGCAGGCCGCGCGTGACGACGCGGCCGGGCCGGAATGAACCTGGACTTTGGTGTGAGGATCGTGGCTCCGACCAGAACGCATCCGCGTTGACAGGAGGCAAGCCAACGCGCACGATAGCGGTTCGCCGCCTCGCTCCCTGGCGTTACTCCCGCCTGCCAGGGAACGGATGGTGAGACGGTTCGCTGCGACTGAGCGAACCGTTCCGGTGCGTCCTCCGTTCACGCCACACTCCTTGATCCTGGACGACGGCCCGTGAATTCGAAGTATGTTCTGGGAATCGACAATGGTGGAACCGTCGCCAAAGCGGCGTTGTTCGCCTTGGACGGCAAAGAGTTGTCCGTGGCATCACGCAGAACGGAGCCGCTGACACCGGGAACTGGCTGGGTGGAATTCGACGCCGAGCGGTTGTGGCAGGCGACGGCCGCGGCGGTGCGGCAGGTGATCTCGGACGCCCGGATCGATCCTCTGCAGATTGCGTCGGTGGCTTGCACGGGGCACGGAAACGGACTGTACCTGGTTGACGAGCGCGGTCTGCCGGTGCGGAACGCCATCTTCTCCTCGGACACCCGGGCCAAGTCCTACATCGATCGCTGGATTTCCGCAGGTGTCGATCGTCTGGTTCGCCCTCTGACCATGCAGGCGCTTTGGCCGGGGCAACCCAATGCACTCCTTGCCTGGCTGCGCGATCACGAACCCGCGACGCTGCAGCGAGCCCGCTGGGTTCTGATGTGCAAGGACTACACCCGTTGCCGTCTGACCGGTCAGGCCTTTGCCGAATTGACCGATATGTCGGGCACGAGCCTGTTGGATGTCGGCCGCGAACGTTACGACGCGCAGGTCCTCGACGCCTTCGGACTCGGTGATGTGCGGGAGAAATTGCCTCCGCTGCGGCAATCGGCCGACATCTGCGGCGAGATCACTGCCGCGGCCGCGGATGCGACGGGATTAGCTGCAGGCACACCCGTGGCCGGAGGGATGTTCGACGTCAACGCATGCGCGCTTTCTTCTGCGCTGACCGACGAGAGCATCCTCGGAATGACGTTGGGGACTTGGGGCATCAATCAGTATGTCTCGCGGACTCCCGTAGCGGACGGCGTCTTCATGACATGCCGCTACTGCCTTCCCGGTTACTATCTGATCCTGGAGGGCAGCGCCGCTTCGGCCAGCAATCTCGAGTGGTTCCTGCACCAGTTCGCCGTGGCGGAACTGGAACGTGCTCGAAGCAGCGGCGAAAGCGTCTATGCGCGTGTTGACCGGTGCGTGGCGGATGCGCCGCTCGCGGGAAACGGGCCGCTGTTCGTGCCTTTTCTGTACGGATCGCCGGCGGGAGCAGATGCTTCCGCCTGCCTGATCGGCATGCGAGCCGGACACACCCAGAGCGACCTGTTGCGGGCCGTGTACGAGGGAGTCGCTTTCGCGCACCGGGAACATTGCGAGCGGTTGCTCCGACAGCGTGCCAATCCGGAGCGGATTCGAGTGAGCGGAGGCGCTGCACGCAGCGATGTATGGGTGCAGATGATCTCGGATGTATTTCAGTTGCCGGTCGAGGTGCCGGACGGGTCGGAACTCGGTGCGCTTGGAGCGGCCATCTGCGCCAGTGTGGCCGCGGGATGTCACACGGATTACCTCGCCGCCTGCGGGGCCATGGTGCGTTTCACCCGGGTGTTCCGGCCTCAATCGGAACGGGCAGCGCACTATTCCGGCAACTATGCCCGCTATCGAAGATTCCTGGACAACATGGCCGAGGATTGGAGCGAGATCACTCCCTGCGGCGTCGGATAACTCAAAGAACGGTCAGGATACCGGGAGACGCAGAAATGGATCACTCGTGTTTGCGCGTGCTGGGTTTGGCGTGCGTCATAGGGTGTGTCGTGAATTTTTCTGACTTCACTGTTCCCGCATCAGCAACGGAACCCGCAGTCGGCGCTGCGCCGGGCATGAGCGATGTGGCGGCTTTGCGACGGGCCATCGAGGACCTGACTTCGACGTACCGGGAAGCGTACCCGCAGGGAAGCGAATTCATCAAGCGTCTGGGCGAGATCGAACAGCGCATGGCCGAAGGCCGCACCGCACCGGTTGTCCAGGAGTTCGAGCAACTGCGTCGGGAGGCGCTGCTGGCCAATCCGCTGTTGGATTTTCAGCAATTGCTTTTTGTCCGCCGCAAGGCGAATCAGTTGGGGCTTCCTCAGAACTGGCAGGGAAACTGCGCGCTGCCCCGGACGGGCTACGACAACGAAGTCGCCGTCTTGTCTCCCGCTCGCCCGGAGGGTGAAGTCCGGACTGTGTACCGTCCGCAGAAGGACGTCTTTGTCGGCGACCTGGACTTGCACTTCGATGCCGACCGTCTGCTGTTTTCCATGCCGGGCCGTCACGACCGTTGGCAGATCTGGGAGATGCGGAGCGACGGCGCCGGATTGCGACAGGTCACGGCGGGTGAGGAGCCGGATGTCGACAACTACGACGCGTGCTACTTGCCCAACGGAAAGATCGTGTTCTGTTCGACTCGCTGCTTTCAGGGCGTGCCGTGCGTGGGCGGGGGAAACACGGTCGCCAACCTTTTCCTGATGGATGCCGACGGCGGCAATACCCGGCAGTTGTGTTTCGATCAGGATCACAACTGGTGTCCGACCGTATTGAACAACGGGCGCGTATTGTTTTCGCGGTGGGAATACTCCGATGCGCCGCATTATTTTACGCGGCTGCTTTTTCACATGAACCCGGACGGCACGGGGCAGACGGAATACTACGCCAGCAACTCGATGTGGCCTAATTCGACGTTTTATGCGCGACCCATTCCCAATCATCCAACCGAGATTGTGGCGGTAGTTTCGGGTCATCACGGCGTTCCTCGCATGGGCGAGCTGATCATCTTTGATCCGGCGCGCGGTCGTCGCGAGGCTGCGGGAGTAGTGCAGCGGATTCCGGGCTTCGGAAAGACGGTCGAACCGGTGATCCGCGACGACCTGGTGGAGGATTCCTGGCCCAAGTTTCTGCACCCGCTGCCCCTGTCCGGGAAGTACTTTCTCGTCTCGTGCAAGCCGACCCCGCAGGACGATTGGGGAATCTATCTTGTGGATGTTTTCGACAATATGCTCCTCTTGCACCGGGAGGCGGGCTATGCATGTTTCGAGCCGCTTCCGCTCCGCAAGAACCCGGCGCCGCCGGTCATACCGGATCGTACGGATCCGCGCGGCGATTCGGCCACGGTCTACCTGTCGGACATCTATCGCGGAGAGGGCTTGGCCGGAGTGCCGCGCGGCCAGGTCAAGTCGCTGCGACTGTACAGTCCCCACTATGCGTATCCGGGCATGGGTGGCCACATCAATATCGGCATCGACGGGCCGTGGGACGTGCACCGGATTCTCGGAACCGTGCCTGTCGACGAGGATGGCTCGGCGGTCTTTCGAGTGCCCGCCAATACGCCGATTGCCGTACAGCCCCTGGATGAGAACGGCCGCGCGTTGCAGGTCATGCGAAGTTGGTTCACGGGCATGCCGGGCGAGTCGCTCTCTTGCGTTGGCTGTCACGATTCACAGAACAGCGGACCCCCGTCTGAATTCCGCCGGGCGTCTGTCGGCGAACCGAGAGACATTACGCCCTGGAACGGACCGGCTCGCGGCTTCAGTTTCAAGCGCGAAGTTCAACCCGTTCTGGATAGACGCTGCGTGGGCTGTCACAACGGATCGAAATATGCCGATCGGGCAATTCCCGATTTTCGCGTGGGAGGACCGGACGGGTGGCGGAACTTCACGCCGTCCTATGTCGCGTTGCACCCTTACGTCCGCCGTCCGGGTCCGGAGAGCGACTATCATCTGCAGAAGCCGATGGAGTTCCACGCATCGACGAGCGAACTCGTGCAGTTGCTTGAGAAGGGGCACTACAACGTTGCGCTGGATCGGAAAGACTGGGACCAGCTGATTACCTGGATCGACCTCAATGTGCCCGATCACGGCACGTGGCACGAGCATCAGAATTCTCATTCGCTCTGGGAACAGCGGCGGCTCGAGATGCGAACTCGCTACGCCAATCGCTCCGAAGACCCCGAGGCGGTTGCCGCGTCGCCGCCGGCCGATTCGCCGCCGTCTTTCGTCGAGCCCGCCCCGATGCCTGAAAGGGCCGTTCAGTCGGTGGCGTGTCCCGACTGGCCCTTCGATCGGTCCGAAGCGCAACGACGGCAGACCGAGGCCGGTCCTCCGGCGCGGCGCATCAAGCTCCCCGACGGCAGTCCGCTCGACTTGGTGCTTGTGCCCGCCGGTGAATTCGTGATGGGATCCGCGACCGGTCCGGCAGACGAGTATCCGCCGCACCGCGTGAAGATCGAACGTTCCTTTTACATCGCGAAGACGGAGATCACCAACGCGCAGTACGCGTTATTCGACCCGGGGCACGACAGTGCCTACATCAGCATGCCGAACAAGGACCACGGCGACCGCGGTTATCGCGTCAATCAGCCCGCACAGCCGGTTGTGCGCGTGACCTGGCTGCAAGCCGCGGGTTTCTGCCGCTGGTTGTCGGAACAGACCGGCGATCGATTTGATCTGCCGACGGAAGCGCAATGGGAGTGGGCTTGCCGGGCCGGCAGCGACACACCGTTCTCGTACGGCAACCGCGACAGCGATTTCGCGCAGTTTGCCAACCTGGCGGACAATTCGCTGAACAACTTTGCGCGAGGTGATTCCCCCAGATGGCAACCCAAGGACAGCCGCTTTGATGATCACGCGATGGTGACGAACGACGCGGGCCGGTATCAGCCCAACGCCTGGGGCCTTTGCGACATGCACGGCAATGCGGCCGAATGGACAGGAACGCTTTACCGTCCGTATCCGTACGACACGCGCGATGGCCGGGACGATCCGCATGCGGCCGGTGCCAGGGTGGTCCGCGGCGGTTCGTGGTATGATCGTCCCGATCGTGCGACCTCTTCCTTTCGCCTGCGATTTGAACCGTGGCAACCGGTGTACAACGCGGGGTTCCGCGTTGTTCTGACCATAAACGACAAGCCCGGTCTGGCTCACTTGAAGGAGATACCTTAGATGTCCGAACTGTTTCGCGCTGCGTTGAGTCGCCGATCACTTCTGGCTGCTGCAGCGGTGGTTGGCGTTAAGTCGATCCAAACCGAGGCGATTGGCGCCGAGGCGGGCGGCGGCCCCGAGGCCGTGCAGACCTACACGAGCAGCGAATTCTACGATGCCCAAGGCAAGCTTATCGCGGACAAGGCGCGCGAGGCCTATTTCAAGATGTTCGAACGGTTCCACTATCCGATTTCGGACACGCTGAAGAAAGACATGTGGATCCTGGACTTCGGCCTCTCCGATTTTGCGAGAGTGGGGATGGCGGGGATCTTCTGGCTCAATCGCCAGGATCACAACTACTTCGGCCACGAAATCTTCTTGTTGCCCGGCCAGATGATTCCCGAACACTGTCACATGGCGACGGACAAAGGCGGGGCCAAGATGGAGTCCTGGCAGCCGCGGCGCGGAATGATCTACACCTTCGGCGAGGGCGAACCCACTCCGGAGTACATCGATCGGATTCCGCCGAGCCAACGCGAACTGGTGAAATCGCGGCATTGCCAACCGCTGCACATCGATGAGGTCGGCCACCTGAATCGACTCACGGCCTGGCACTTCATGGTCGCAGGACCCGAAGGCGCGCTCGTCACCGAATACGGCACGTTTCACGACATGGCCGGACTGCGGTTGTCGAATCCCAAAGCCAAGCTGTAGTTGCCGGAATCGTCACGGGGTGGTCTGGGAGTCTGTTCCCTCGACCATGAATGCAAGCAGATCGGCCATCTGCGGCAAAGTCAAATTGATGGCAAGCCCTTCGGGCATCTGAGAATGTCCGCTGCTTTGCCAGTCGTCGATGTCGTGCCTGGCAATCACGTGGGGATCGCCCTTGGTATCGGCCAGTGTGACGGTGTGGTCATCTTCGTCCACCAGCATGCCGGTCAGGACGTGTCCCTGCGCGCTCACGAACGAATACTCCAGGTACTGGTGGTCGAGTATGCGATTGGGATCGAGCGTCTCCTGCAGCAGATTCCGTCGCGATCGGTCCGCGAGCCTGGCCAGGTCGGGTCCCACATGGCGTCCCGTTTCTCCCAGTTTGTGGCAGTTTGCGCAAGTCGCTTCGACGAAAACCTGCCGGCCGCGAGTCGCGTCGCCCTGCAGCGTTATCGCCGCACGGAACTTGTCGAGCATGTCTCGAACCGCCGGCGGGGCCTCTGGCGTGCGGAGCAGTTTCTCCGCTTGCCGGCGGATTTCGGGTGCGGGATGTCTCATCTGCACGTCGCGCCGCGCCCACGCCAGTGCGGCGGCCAGTTCCGGCCGCGCGACCGTGTCGACATGTAGAACGTCCTCGCACGGGGCCCGCCACAGCAGCGCGGCGGCCACGCGGCGATGCACTTTCGGACCAAGAAGCGTCCAGTCGGAGAGGAGAACCAGGGTTATCCGCGGATCAGGTATTCGATCCAGCAAATTCACCGCGGCCAACTGCACCGCCAGAGGAGTCTGAAAGGTCATCTGGTCGTGGAGCAAACGCACGTCCTCGTCGGCCAGTCCATTCGGTCCGCCGCCGAGAGCCTCAACCGCGGCTACGCGCTCACGGATGCCGGCCTGCGAATTGGACAGGGTCGCCCGTGCTCCTGCCATCTCCTGCGACGCCGCTGCCGATTCCGGGGATGATCTCTCGGCCGAGCCGTGATCGCCCGCAATGGCCGATGCCAATAGCAGCATGCAGCAGATCTGGACTTGATGCATGACCTTTCCTCTGGACTTGCTTTCACTGAGGCGTCGGCAAACTCATGAGCCTTCAGGGTTAACTCGCAGCCGTCGAATTGAATTCTTGCCGATAGCGGCAGAATCGCGACGTGCACGCGGCACAACGCGCACACGGCGCTGAGAAGTCAACGGTCTCCGACGCCGCTTCAGGGGATTCCGTTGCGTGTGCCGGTTGAAACGGAATCGGCAAGCCGCACAAAGCACAGATTGCCGACAGTCGCGCCAGGAATTTTCGGCGTGAGCCGGTCGGTTCTGAACCCGGCATATCATTCCTCCTTCAGCAGTGCTTCGACTGCCGTATAGCCGGAACATACCGCGCCCTCCATCGTCGGCACATCGACTGCATTGCGTATCCAGTCCCCCGCCAGGAACAGGTTGGCCAGGTGCGTGCGGGAGTGCGGGCGAAACCGCAGCGTGCCGGGATCGGTGAGCAGGTAGCGTTCGTGGTTGGCCGTGTTGCGATTCAGACATTCCCGAACAAGTCCGCTTTTTCGGGGGTCTTTCGCATCAGGGATACATAGGAGCGATTCGTAGGCTTTGGACTTCAGTTCATCATCGGACAGCTTCTCGAATGTCGTTTCCTGGCCAACCCATTCCAGAGCCGATCCGATCCGATCATCGTCCCGATAGCGCTTCTTGAGATGCTTGTAGTCGACGACCATGGGCAGCGGTTCGTCCAGTCCGTTGATGCATGCGGAGCGATTGGCCAGAACGTTCTGTTCGGTCCAGACCTGGAACGACAGCGTGGCCACCGTCTGCAAGTTCTTGACCCCCGGAAAACCCCGCCAGAAAGCGGTATCCCCCGGGTTCAGTTCCCGCAGGCAGTCCACCGGCACCGCCAGGATTACCTGGTCGAATCCGCCGACCGTCTTCACGCGGTCGGGAAAGGTACGGACGCTGCGTTCCCATTTCGATCGACCATGGTTGTGGAAGATGAAATCGGGCTGGGCAAAGCGCAGTTCCGTTACTCGCCTGCCATCATGGAGTACGTGTACGAGTTTGTGAAACATCTCGACTGTGCCGCCCAGCTTGCGAAAGCGGTTCACGATGGGATCGATGATGTCCTCGCCGTAGGTCCCGTCGACCAGGTAGTACTTGGCGCTGCCGCCCAGCAGACGGATCGACTTCAACGTGATGTACGCCGAAACCTCGTGTGGCCAATTGAAGAGTGCATCCTGTGAGAAGCGAAAGGACCGGGTTCGCGTTGCCGACTCGGCCAGACCGCGTTCTACCGCCCAGGCCGTCCAACAGATGTCGTCATATTGTTCGATGTTGTCATCACCGTAGATGGTTGCCAGGTTCTTCAGAAAGAAGGCCCCCATTTGACCGATCTCTTCGCGCGATCTGGCATCGGTGGCTTCGCCGGATTGAGCGACCTTCCTGGTGCGGTCGTCGTAATAGTAGGTGCCGCGGTCCGACACGAGCGTGCGCGACCTGTCGATCCCCGCCCGGCTCAGTAAATCCAGGAAGCGACGGTAATTGGTCGAGATCGAATGGAAGCCATGGTCAATGGCAAACCCCGCATCGTCCTGATAGGAAGTGGCCTTGCCGCCGAGATGATGGCCAAGCGTGTAAAGCGTAACCTGTGTATCGGGTCGCAGTTCCAGGAGCCTGACGCCGGCGGCCAGACCGGCCAGTCCTCCTCCGACAATTGCGACTTTACGCGGACTGCTAATCATCACCTTGCCCGATCATCTCTTGAAAGCCTCGTCCTTTCACCGCGAGTCCGCCGGCGGCGAGGAGATCCACCGAGCACGGACCTTCCCAGATTTGTCCGTACAGCAGGACCGGCAGTTCGTGGTTGTCCTGCCACGGTCGCGTATGGATGGTGAGGCCCAGTTCCGGGGCGCGAATCTCCCATTCCACGGCGTACTTCTTTTTCGCCGGGCTGCGCCAGTAGCGTTTAGGACTGCACGCGAGGACCCGGGAGACCTTAACCTGGCCGTCGGCAGTCTGCATGGTGACGGCAGTCTGGACTGTCTCGCTGGTGCGCATGTTCTGCAGGAAAATGATGTTGAGGTTCCGGCCGTCATCCAACTGCAAACCCCACCAGCACCACTTCATAAGCGATCCTGCGGCGGTTTTGCCCCATTGGTGGTCGTACCAGAATGTCCCCTGCAGTTCTTCGGCGGCTCCGTGCCTGCGCAGATTGCCTTCAGCCGCCACGCGCGGGTACGAATAGTAGTGTTGGTCTTCCGGTTTTTCGACGCCGGTCAAACCAGTGCCGCACACGGGCAGCGCCGGGCCCTGTGGTCGAAACATCAGCTCCAGAGCGAAGTCCTCGTTTTTGAAAGCAGCTCGATATCCGGTTTCCACTTTGCAGAACTCGTTGTCATCGTAACGCAGCGACAACGCCGATGGTGAGGTTGTTGCAGCAGTGTCTGGTGGTTTCAGGAATCCGTGTCCCTGCGGCGGAAAAGGCCAACCGCCGAGCAGCGACCGGTCCAGGATCGCCACTCGCTGGTGTTCGCCGGTCTTAAGTTCAGCCAGATTGTAGAACAAGTACCGCCCCGCCTTGTTGCGCTGAAACGACGCGACAAACGAGTACTTGAACTCTGTGGCGCCCGGCTGCTTCAAAAACCCGAATTGGTACCACCATTCGAAATCGCTGTCCGGATGCGGCCCCTCTTCCTTCTCGGGATCGAAAGCGAAGCCTGCCGCGACGGACTTGCGGCTCGGTTCCTGCTTGTGATCCTGCGCCGCCAGCGGCGGGGAAAGACACTCGCACGCGCCGAAAACGACACTCAGTTGCAAGAGCAAGTATTGCACACCGCGCGACAATCCCATGACAATGCTCCGTCACGGCAGCTGCTCGGCCAGGGTACCGCCGACGACTCCGGATCGCGATCCCCGTGCAGGTGTGAAATGCCGACCTGCCGTGGTAGTTATACCGCATGTGAACACATGCGGTTTCAGTACACCCGCGGAATTGGCCGCGAAATTTCGCCGCTCGACAGTTTGCTGAAAGTCGGACCATGAAACTCATCCGCGCAATTGTCACCGCCCAATTGCTGGCTCCCATATTCGGCCTGACGCCTGCTTTCAGCGGGGAATCGGAGACTGCCAAGCCGCAGATTCCCGCCTTGAACTGGGAGCAGCGATCCGACTGGTTCAATGTGAAACAGCACGGGGCGGCGGGTGATGGCGTGTCCGACGACACGGAGGCCGTGCAGAAGGCCTTCGACATGCTCACCGACAGCGGCGACTCGCTGAAGGACGCTCAATCGCGAGTGGTGTATTTCCCGCCGGGTCGGTATCGCATCACCAGAACGCTGGCGATCAACCACGCCACCGGCGCCTACGTTGTGGGCCATGGACGCGATTCCGTGCTGTGCTGGGACGGCGAGAAGGACGGCACTCTCTACTGGAGCAACGGCGCGCAATACACTCGCTACGAAGGGCTGACATTCGACGGTCGGGGCATCGCGGCCAACGGCGTCCGGCACCACTCCGAGAGCTACTATGAGACCCACATCCGCTACCAGCATTGCGCGTTCGTCAACTTCACCATGCACGGCCTTGTTGTGGGCGCCGGGTTGAATGGCAAGCCGCCGGCGAACGAGTCCGCCGAGGTGTGGTACGACAACTGTCTCTTTGCGCGCTGCGGCAAAGGCGTGGCGCTCTATCAGTACAACGATTTCGACCACTGGTTCACACGATGCGCTTTCGTCGATTGCGGCGTCGGTCTCGACAGCGAACGCGGCAATTTCATGTTCTATGTCTGTTCGTTCGCACGCAGCACGACCGTGGATATTCGCCAGGGTTCGCCATCGCACTCGAGTTCGATCCGGCTGTGCACTTCGACCGGATCTCGCAGGTTTTTCGAAACCGGATCGTGGGTGCATCAGTCCTTCGCAATTCAGGACTGCCGCATCGACAATTGGACGGGCAACGACGGTGCCATCGTGCTCGGGCGTCGCGGTCCGACAACGATCTTCGATTGTGTCTTTGTCAACCCGCCCGGCGAAGCTGCCCCGATCCGCCTGGTGAACCCGCGCGATATCCAGCAGGTCCTGTTGGTGTCGAACAACGAGAGCCGAGGCACGAAAGTCCTTGTCGACCGGGGGCCGAACTCGCGGGTTACGGAGATCCCGGCAGGCAAACGCGGGCCGATGCTGATAAATGCGCAGCAGCAGTTCTTGCAGGACACGGCGCACATCCCGGGCAAGGTCTTCGACGCCAAACGCGACTTCGGTGCCAAGGGCGACGGCCGGTCCGACGACACGGACGCACTCGAACGGTGCATCGCCGCAGCCAAGGTCCACGGCCGGAACGCAATCGCTTACCTGCCCGGCGGAATCTACCGGATCTGCCGGACGCTTGCCGTGGACGGAGGGGACTACACCCTCGGCGGTGTCGGTTTCACTTCGCACTTGCAGTGGGCCGGCGAAGCCGACGGCGTGATGGTGTCGGTCCGGGATCCGCGGGACGTCACGGTCGAGCACCTGGCTCTCTACCAGGCACCGAAGACGGCGGCGAGCATCCGGCAGACGAGTGCCGGCGGCCGTTCATCGGTCTTCTACGACGGCCTGTATACGGGGATCTGCGGTCCCAACGGCGTCGGCATGGAGTTGGTCGAACTGCCGGAGCAAGCCGTGGTCCGCATGGGACTGATTTCGGGCCCGTTGAGGCTCAGGGACTGCAGCCGAGCCGCGATTCTCGGTGACATCCACGTCTACGAGCTGACCCTGTCGGGGGCGAAACACCCGAAAAGCGGTTTCACTGGTTTCCTGTACCACAACGACGCCGTGCATGACTACGCGCTCGAAGTGATCGACAACCAGGACGTGGTCATTGCCAATTTCTATTCGGAAAGCAATCGCCGCTACTTGCTGGCCGAAGGCGGGACACGGTTGGGCGCGGGCCGTATTACCATCGGCGCGCAGAAGATCAGTACGCTGGACGGCGAGGCGGTGACGGTCAAGGACTACGAGGGACACATCTTCATTGGCGGAGGCGACGCCTGGAATCAGACTGACGCCAGCCGTCCGCTGATCTTTGCGCACACCGGCACCCGGCCCGTAAGTCTGCTTCTGGCGGGAAACGGTTATTGGCATCAGGAGCCGCAAAGGTCGTTCGGCCCCGGCCTCCGCCTGATCAGCCTCGGCAACATCCTGATCGAGAACAAGTATCCCGAGTACAACGAAAGGAACGTGTCCGATCAGCCGGCTCCTCTCACCGGCGCGGTGCTCGCCGAAGTGGCCGCGGCGTTCGACCATTTCCGCGAACTCGGCGCCGCCTACGTGAAGCTGGCCTCGCATCGGCCGGACGCAGAGTGCGTTTCGGCCGGTTCGAGAGATGGTCGCCAAGACCCGTGACTGGCTGAACATGGTCCCACCGGTCGGAGATCTGCGAATCGCCGGGAACAAGACCAGGGGCCGTCTCGGGTCGTTGACACGCCCGGAACGGCAAACGAGATTTGTGGGCGTGTGCGATCCAAGATGCCCTACCTGCGCTGGCGGGACTTCGAACTGGTCTGTGGCCTGCGTGATTCGTGTCGTGAGGCGACTATGCTGCAACATCGTTCGACTTTGAGCGGCCGGCTTGTCTTGGTTCTGGCGGCGTTTGCGGGCGCATTGGTTTGCGCAGGTTCGGAAGTGCCGAAGGAAATCAAGGCCTACGATATTGATTTCAACTGGGGCGCCGGAGGTCCCAACGGCTTCCCGATGCCCGGTCACTGGGCGGACGCAGATCCGGCGGCGCACGTCGCCTGGTATGAGAGCATCGGCTGCAATGTCATCCAGACTTTCTGCGTCTCCTGCAACGGCTATGCGTGGTTTAAGAACGGCGCGGTGCCTGAGCAGCCCGGGTTGAAGCACGATTTTCTGCCCGAGATGGTCAGGCTGGCCCACCGGAAAAACATGCTGGTATTCGGCTATTTTTGCATCGGCTCCAATACCCGCTGGGGTCAGACGCGGCCCGAATTGAGCTACGGGTTTCCTTCCGAACCGCACATTCCGTTCACCGACGAATACCTCGCGTATCTCGACACCGCCATCCGCGATGCCGTGAAACGCACCGGCATCGACGGCTTCATGGTGGATTGGCTGCGGCAGCCCACGAGCCGCGCGAGCAACGGCAACCAATGGCTGAATTGCGAGCAGAGACTCTACGCACAACTGATGGGCGAACCGTTTCCCGGCGAGGGCAAGGTCACTCCCGCCCAGATGGACGAGTACGGACGCAAGGCCGTGGACCGTTGTTGGCAGGCGATCCGCAAAGCCGCCAAGGAAACCAATCCCGACTGCCTGGTCTGGCTGACCTGCTGCGACATCCACGATCCGCATATCGCCAATTCACGCGCCCTGAAGGAGACCGATTGGCTGCTCAACGAAGCCGGTGACACCGAACGCACGGAGGCCGCGCAGAAGATGATCGGCCCGCACACGCGGCTCATCACTTGCCTCGCGTCGTGGAATAATCAGAATCCCGATGTTATCGTCCCGGCGGCGAGGAAGGCTGGCATCGGCCTGTACGGCTTTACCAAACCCACTCAAGGCAACCTGAAGCCGCCGGTTTCCTACTATCTCGAAAAACCGGCGTCATCCTTTCAGGGCGACGACCGCAACATCGCCGTTCTGGCTCGCACCTATCGCGGACTGCCGCAGGATTATGTCCAACCCGCTAATGCAGCCCCGGCGCCATGAGGTTAACGGCCGGGAGCCGCGCTGTTGCAAGGGCAACCACGCTCCGTGCGGTTGGTGGAGCAATACCTGACGGCGGCTTTCAAGCCTCAGCGGGCCGTGCGGTCGAGACAGCAAGAGCGAAACCGAGTCGGACATTCCGAGGCAGACGCACGGAGAGTTCCGCCGGAGGCGCGATCATGGATTGTCCTTGTCGTACGTTGTGGTCCGTTGGCCAACTACGAGTAACGTGACGCATTTTTAAATGACAAGCCTCCGACCGCTGTTGGTCCGCATATCAGTCGGACATGCTGCGGGATATGCCGCTCGAATAACGTCGAAGGGTCGAAAGGGATCGGCGGCTGCAAATGATTGACCCGAAGGCGTTTGGGTAGTAGATTCGCGGATGTTCAGACTGAGCGTTATGCCGCCCGATTGGTCGTCGTAACTAATTACGAAGGCATTCCGCCGGCGGGATAATTTCAAAGTCGGTGCATGAGAGATGCGCAAACTCCTGTCACGCGTCGATGACGTCTTTCAGATCGCAGAGCGCGGCTGCGTCGTTGTGCCGGGAATCCCTCGATCCTCCGACGCTCGTATCAAGATCGGCGATGGCGTGTGGCTGACTCGCCCGGATGGATCGGAGGCCAATACCGTGGTACGCGGAATAGAGATGGGCGGCCGAATCCGGGATTCTGGGATTCCGATCCTACTCGGTGCCGAACTTACAAAAGATGACATTCCACCGGGCACGTTGCTCTCGGTTGAATTTGCCCCATCCGCAACCGTCGTGATTCATGCGAAATCGGAAACGGGCCCCATTGAACTCGAATCGTTATTCTCGACTACCGAAGATGGGCAACTCCAATTTGGCTGGTCGGCCCGCAGTCGCCGACGCGGCGTGACACCGGGCGAATTGGAATCGTGTGACGTGGAATTTGTGGACTACATCATGGAGGGATTTGTTCCGTATCACATTAACGTGTCGGTCAGCGGCCATACGCTCACGCTGACAATGTCTCTACACGGAACGAATCGCGACGAGTACATTGAGCCACAGGTATGCCATTACCTTCGACAAGCTGGGTTGACGGTAACCTCAACCGAGCACCGAACAAACGGTTGAACGTGAGCGGCGGATCACGTCGGTTTTGAAGTCAACGGTTCTCGGCCGCCGCCGCGTTAACCG
>CAIPEB010000454.1 GCA_903863885.1 uncultured Planctomycetaceae bacterium
GACGATTGGCATTCGCGTTGCACTCCGCGGCGGCGTCGATCGAGAGCCAAAGCGGCGACAAGTCGCCGCACTGCTCCGAAAATCTATCCAAAGGTGTTACTTGGTGTGCGTAGATCGGCATGAATGGCTTTGCAGTCGCCTTTCGCTCCCGCGAAAGGACGCTGTTCGAACGTCACGTACAGCGGAGAAAACGTGCTTTCGCGGAGCGAAAGCCGACTGCTCCGAACTGCGTCCTATTTCCCTCATCTTGGGTGCCGCGAAAGGTTGACAGCGGTTCGGGACATCGGGAATGGACGCCGCGCACACGGATGTTGCCAATCTGCTTGCAAAAGCCAAGTGGCTGCCTCCGTGTTCCGACTGCGGCGATGCGGGTGGAGCCGCGGACGGCGACTTGCTGGAGTGGATACAACGGCAGTGGTCCGGCTGCGAGACCTCCGGCGCGTCGGGCCGCTCCGGCAATGCGATGCTCCAGTGGCTTCACGCGTGGCGCCGGTGCGGCGCCCGATTGACGCTTGACGTCACAAAGCCCGTGCATGCGGGGCTGTTCGACTGGCTCGGCCGGCGGTTGGTCTGGTGGCCTCGCGGCGTGCCGTCGCTGCGGCGAATTGCCGTCGTCAGTTCTCGAATCGGCCGGCGGTGGGATCGCTGCTCCGGCTGGTTTGCATCGCTGCGCCAGGTGTGCGGGCAACTCGATCCGTCCGCCTCGATGCTCTTGTCGTCCGAGGGCGCGGCGGCGTTCCGGTTCGTCACGCGCGCCGCGCGTGTGTTCGGTCTGCCGCTGTTGCGAATCAAGACTCCCTCCTCGACGGACGATGCCGTTGATTGGCTGCGGAAGATCCGCAGGATCAAAGCGTCGGGCGATGACTTGAAAACGGATTTCGAACTGTGGTTGTCGCCGCCGCTTTGTGAGTGCGCTGCCGATCTCGGGACTTGCCCGGCTGATGTGCCGCTTCGCGACAGGCTGCTGCCGCCGCTCAGCGACGAGATGTTCGTCCTGTCCGTGCGGAAGGGAGGCAACGTCGAGCATTTGACCCGCGCGGTGCTGCTGCGGCCCGAGGCTCAGCGGCCTCGCGTGACGATCGTTGCGGATGAGCGGTGCGTGCCGGCTTCGCTTCAGAGCGAGTTCGCGCGGAGCGGCGCAGAACTCATGGCCGTTTTGCCGCAGTCGTCCATTGCGGCTTCTCGCCCGGGACGCGTCGCGCACGTGGAGCCGCGTGCAGCAATACTGGATGCACTGCCGGGCGATATGGAGGCGTATCTGACGCACTGGACCCGCGAGGCGCGGGGTGCCTGGCCCGGCCAGACCGAAGACGAGTACCTCGATGCGCTGCTGCGAGGCGACGCGGATTTGGATCGCTCGGCGCTGGCCGCGCTGAGGCACATCGTTGGCGACCAGATGATTGTGGGCGGCGCTTCGACCATTCGGGGTGCAACGCCGGTCGTCTGCTTCACGGAAGTTCCGCCCGGCGGTTGGGACGAGCGGCGGGTCTTCCGCCCTCACCGCGGCACGTGGGATTACGAGTTCTACGGTATCAGCATTCGCCGCAGCCTTCTGGAACAGTTCGGCGCCCGACCCGTATACTACGGCAGTGATCAGGACTGGGAGCAACTGCCCGATGCGGAGCGGCCCTTTTTCCAGTTGCGGTTCACCCGGCGGACTTCCGCGGCGCGCATCGACTGGTCCGACGAGCGCGAATGGCGGCTGCCGGGCAACTTGGATCTGCGCCGTGTTCCGAGCGGCCACGCGGTGCTGTTCGTCCCGAGTCGGGACGAAGCCTTGATCCTGTCGGAAACAAGCAAGTGGCCGATCGTCGTCATTTCGCAGCGACACGGAGGAGCGACGGATGTTTCCTGATTTGACCAGGACAGACCTGCAAGCCAAGCTTCGGGCCGCCGGCCAGGAGCACCTTATCGCGTTCTGGGACCAGCTCGACGAAGCGGGACGCGAGAGGTTGCGGGACCAGATCGAACGGATCGACCTGTCGCTGATCGCCGGCCTGGTGCGCGGGACGCAGCACGGCCCGAATTGGAGTGAATTGGCCGACCGCGCGATGCCTCCCCGCGCGATCCGGCGGGGTGATCCGCACAACGAGTTCTCGCCGGCGGCGGCCAGGTCGCGGGGCGAAGCGGCCCTGCGCGCGGGCAGTGTCGGCATGATCCTCGTGGCCGGCGGGCAGGGCACGCGGTTGGGGTTCCGGCACCCTAAAGGCATGCTGCAAGTCGGTCCGCTTTCGTCCCGCAGCCTGTTCGAGATCATGATCGACCGCCTGCGGGCGGTTGCGACGCGATTCGGCGTCTCGATTCCGCTGTACATCATGACGAGTCCCGCGACACACGGCGAAACCGACGAGTTCCTCGCAAGAAACGAGCGGTTCGGATTGCCTGCGAGCGATGTGCGTTTGTTCTGCCAGGGCGTCATGCCCGCGGTCGATGCGGCGACGGGCAGGATCCTGCTGGCCGGCCGCGACCAGGTGTCGCTGAACCCCGACGGCCATGGAGGCATGCTGACCGCATGGGCGGCGAGCGGTTGTCACGAGCACGCGCTCGGACGCGGCGTGCGGCACCTGTTCTACGGCCAGATCGACAACCCGCTGCTGATGGTCTGTGATCCGGAGCTGATCGGCTACCACTTGCTGGCCGAATCCGAAATGACGACGCAGGTAGTTGCCAAGCGAGATCCGCTGGATCGCGTCGGCAATGTGGCCATCATCGACGGCAGCACGCAGATCATCGAATACAGTGATCTGCCGGAGGCTGCGGCCCGTCGCCGAAATCCGGATGGGTCGCTGTATTTCTGGGCCGGCAGCATCGCCATCCACGTTTTCGAGACGAGCTTCCTCAATCGCATGGTTCAACATCGCGACGGATTGCCGTTTCACCGGGCTCACAAGAAGTCTCCCTTCATCGACGCCGACGGCAACCGGGTCGAACCGGCGTCGCCGAACTCGATCAAGTTCGAGCGGTTCATCTTCGACCTGCTGCCGTTCGCCCGCAACCCGATCGTCGTCGAAGCCGGCGCGGAGGAGGTGTTTGCTCCGGTCAAGAACGCCGCAGATGCCAAGGACGAGACGATTGCGACCGCTCAAGCGGCCATGATTGCTCGAGATAAGACGATGTTCCAGGCAGCCGGAGTGAAGGTTGCGGAAGGCGTGCCGATTGAGGTGAACCCGAGGTGGGCGCTGGATGCCGAGGAGGTTTCCCGCAAGCTGCGGCCCGGCTCGACGGTCGAACGGGCAACGTACTTCGTGTGATTGAGCGTGTGATTGAGAGCGCACCGAGTATGTGTCTTTGAATTCACGCTCCCGTTGGGGAGAGTCGGCCCGGCAGGGCCGAAGAGGGGGGGCGACGCTCCTCGGAAGCTATCGCGTCCGATCCTCCCGCAATGCGGGAGAGTGAATTGGGTTTTTGGAACACGTTCTGAGCGAGAGGGCTGCTTCGCCAGGGAGTCAACGAACTATGATGCACGCCGTGATCATGGCGGGCGGCGCGGGCACGAGATTCTGGCCGGCCAGTCGTCGCCTGTTTCCCAAGCAGTTGCTGAATCTTGTCGGCGAGCGGACACTGCTGCAGGACACGGTTGCGAGGCTGACCGGGCTCGTGGCGACGGACTCGTTGCTGGTCCTCACCAATCGGGACCTCGTACCCGCGGTGCGCGAGCAACTGCCCGGTGTGGACGAATCGTTGGTGCTCGGTGAACCCTGCAAACGCGACACGGCGGCCTGCATCGGGCTGGCCGCTGCGCTCATTCGTCGCCGCGATGAAACGGGAACGATGGTGGTTCTGCCATCGGACCAGCTGATTCAACCGCTCGAAACTTTTCAGAATTGCCTGCGATTCGCCTGCTGGCTTGTGCAGGAGGATCCGCAGCGCATCGTGACCCTGGGAATCCGCCCCACATACCCTGCGGAGAGTTTTGGTTACATTGAAAGAGGAGATATACTGGCCTCGCAGGCAGCCGGCGAAATCCGGCAGCGAGCTTATCACGTGCGGATGTTTCGCGAGAAGCCAAAGGCGGACGTGGCGAGAGGCTACCTCGAGTCCGGGCAATTCTTCTGGAATTCGGGCATTTTTGTCTGGCGGGCCGCGACCGTCCTGGACGCGTTG
Source organism: uncultured Planctomycetaceae bacterium (assembly GCA_903863885.1). Lineage (GTDB taxonomy): Bacteria > Planctomycetota > Planctomycetia > Pirellulales > Pirellulaceae > CAIPEB01. Next base: position 4,105 of record CAIPEB010000454.1, read on the forward strand.
CGCGAGTTCGAGCCGGCGATCTGGGGGCATGTCCAGCGGATCGCCGACGCGTGGGGAAGCGACGGGTTCCCTGCCGTGTTCGAGCACGAGTTTGAGCAGATCCAGGGAAAATCCATCGACTACGCGGTAATGGAGCGTTATCGCAACGTCGCGATGGTGGAGGCCGAGTTTCAGTGGGATGATGTCGGCAGTTGGGGCGCGCTGGCTCGCGTCGGCCAATCCGACAGCGAAGGAAACGTGACCAGCGGGCGATATCTCGGAGTGAACTCCCGCAATTGCATTATTCACGGCGATCCGCGGCATCTCGTCGTAACGGTCGGGATGGAGGATTGCATCGTGGTCCACACGCCCGATGCCACGCTGGTCGCGCGGAAGTCCGATGAGGAATCGGTCCGGCAGGTTGTGAATTTGCTCCAGCAGCGCGGATGGAATGAGTATCTATGAGCAAGTCGGCGGTCCGGATTCGAATGCCCTGGTCATGGCTGCCGGTGTTCTGGCTGGCCGCCGTGATTCCGTGCGTTTCCGCTGAACCGACACCTCGAGTCAACGAAGCGTCCGAGGCCGATGTGAGCGACAAATCCGGGCCTTTCAATTTCGCAAGTCCGACGTTGGGAGGGAAACAGTTCTGGACCGACGAACTCGTGTTCAACGACTGGAGGATCCAGCGGAACACGATGGTGCCGCATTACCGCCTGCTCGACGATCAGAATGTCCGGCAGGCATGGGGTTCGTTCGAGCAGTGTCTCGAGCGGCTCGAGACGCTCCGCGAACAGCGCCGGCTGCCGGCTCACGGCAAGCAGATCGTTCTGGTGCTGCATGGACTGGGACGCACGCGAAGCGCCATGTCGGGGCTGTGCGACTACATTCGCCGCAACTCGTCGTACACGGTACTGAATGTCGGCTATGCGAGCACCCGCGAGTCGTTGACCCAGCATGCGGAATCGCTCGCGAAAATCGTCAAGAACCTCGGCGATGTCGAAGAGATTTCGTTCGTGGCGCACAGCATGGGGAACATCGTCACTCGACGGTATTTCGCCATGCGCGCCGCCAAGGGGATCAAGTTGCCCCGCGTCCGCCGCATGGTGATGCTTGCGCCGCCGAACCAGGGCGCCCAGATGGCGAAGCGGTTACGCGACACCGGGCTGTTCGAACTCATCATGGGGGCCAGCGCGATGGAACTCGCCCAATCGGCGGACAAGCTTGAAAGCCAGTTGGCCGTCCCGGATTGCGAGTTCGGCATCATTGCGGGCGGCACAAAAGAGGATGCGGGGCGCACTTCGCTTCTCGAAGGCGACGATGATATGGTCGTGTCTGTGGAAGAGACGCGTCTCGCCGGCGCACGCGATTTTATCGTTGTGCCGGCACTGCACACGGTGATCATGGACAATCCCCAGGTGCGCGAGTACGTGGTGAGGTTTCTCCGGCAGGGCAGCTTTGTGTCCGAGGAAAAACGCTGCCCTATTCCTTTGCCGGCTTCCGCGGCGAGTCGCTGATTCGTGCGGCAGCGATTGTATCGGTGACGCGGAGCGAGTTCTTCTTCTCGCTCGTTCGAGGACGTCCGAGTCGTGGCTGGGTGCGTCCCGATGTGTTCCGCGTGACCTATCCTTGGAAGATTTCTCGAAATCCGCACAAAACCGAACGTGGACCGAAATCGTCTTTATCAAAAGAACGGGCGACTGCCTTTTCGGAAAGGCTGCGCCGTAAGTCCGCTGCTGTACGGGGAAAACGTTATGAAATTCAAGCTCATTTCCGGCACGTTTGCCGCGGCTTTTCTGGCTCTTGCGATGGCCTGGTCGTTCGCCGCGGAGAGCACGCCACCCGCGGCCCCAACGGCTCCGTCCCCGTCAGCGGAGACCCCGGCTCCCCCACAGCCTGCTCCGCCAGCACCTCCTGCACCGGCCCCGACACCCCCGTCGACACCCCCGGCACCTGCTGCGCCGGATGCACCTCCAGCTCCCGCCCCGACGCCCCCGGCAACTCCCCCGGCACCTGCGCCAGCAGCTCCCGCTGCGGTTCCCGCACCGGCGCCGGCTGCTGTTCCCGCACCCGCTCCCGCACCAACGCCTGCTCCGGCGGCTCCCGCTCCGGCAGCTGCCAGCGAAAAAGACGAGATCAAACCGCTGCGCGAGCAGACGATCTACGTGCCGTACGGCAAGATCCGGGACGTGTTCGAGAAAGAAGGACGCGGTGTGTTTCTGCCGTACGAAAAGTTCCAGGAACTGTGGCAGCAGGCACGCGGCAAGTTCGTTCCTCCGGCGGCTGAGCAGGCTCCCGTGGGGATTCTGCTTGTCGAAGCGGACAACGAAGCGAGAGTCGAGAAGGACGTGGTCATCGTGCACGCGAAGATCCTGCTCGAAGTGCTCGGCAAGGGTTGGCATGAAGCGCCGCTGCGATTGAAGGATGCGGCGATCCGCTCGGCCACGATCAACGATGCGCCGGCGCGGATCACGTTCACCCCCGAGAACGGTTATCGCCTGATGCTCCATCACGACCGCGCGGAGGCGACGCGGTTGACGCTGCAGCTGGAATACGCGAAAGCTTTTTCCAAATCACCGGGGCAGAATTCGGTGTCGCTCGAAGCTCCCCAGGTGCCGGTGAATCGCTGGCAGATTCGGGTTCCGCAGTCGGGTGTGAAGGTCAATGTCCAGCCGATGATCGCAGCCACGGAAGTGCCTGCTACGCCTGCTACACCCCCGTCGACACCCCCGTCGGCACCCCCGTCGGCACCCCCGTCGGCATCCGCGCCGGGGACGCCAGCGCCTGCCGCTGCTCCGGCACCGGCCGCGCCGAACGAGACGGTGATTCAGGCCTTTGTGGGCGCGGCACCGGAAGTGCGCATTGATTGGACGCCCAAGGCGGAAGGTGCCGCGGGCATGGAAGCGCTGACATCGGTTCAAGCCGAACAGGAAGTGGTCGTCGAGGAAGGCGCGGTGCGGACCCGAGTGCGTCTGGCCTACGAGATCAGCCGAGCGGAAGTTTCGCAACTGGCCATCGAGGTGCCCGCGGACCAGAAGGTCACCGGCGTGTTTGATCCGAACGTAAGGCAGTGGACGGTGGCGGCCGAGCAGGACAAGCAGGTGATCCGCGTTCAGCTGTTTGAAGCCGTGCGCGGCACGCAGAACCTGTCGATTGAGCTGGAACGATTTGTGGATGTCGTCAGCCAGGAGTTGCTCGTTCCGGTGGTTCGCGCCGCAGGAGTCAGTCGCCAGCAGGGCGTGGTCGTGGTGCGATTGGGCGAAGAACTCCAGGGCGAGGCGACGCGAAGAAGCGGCCTGCTGCAGTTGGACAAAGGCGAATTGCCGGCCAGCCTGCAGAACACGCAATGGCTGTTCGCCTACCGGTACGCGATGCTCCCGTTTGAACTGGCGCTGAAGATTCAGAAAGTCGAACCGAAGATCCGGGCCAAGGAACTGGTCGAGTTGTATATCTCGCCCGAGCTGATCACATGCGATCTGACGGCGGTGCTCGAGGTGGAGCGCGGCGGCGTCTTCCAACTGGACGTTGCGATTCCGGCGGGATTCCAGGTGCGCCAGGTGCGGGGGCTGGCGGTGGCCGGCGTGGAGGCCGTGCAGGTGGACACGCATCATGTGGACGCGGCGGATCCCACGCAGTTGAAAGTCAATTTGTCGCGCAAAGCAAACAGCAAACTGGCGCTGTTCGTGGAACTGGAACGAAACGTCAACGACGCCAATCTTACCAGTCCCACGGGCAAGACCTCCGAGATCCCGCTGGCCGTTCCCCGCATTGCCAACAAGACGGAGCATGCGACCGGGCACGTGTTGGTCTACGGTCCGGAGAGCCTGCGCATCAATCCGCTGAAGCAGACGGGCCTGCGATCAGTTCCGTTTGCCGAGGCTCAGCAGGACGTTCCTTCGCAGCGGGAAAAGCGATTCGGCGAACTGCGCGAGGTGCTTGCGTTTGCATACGCACAACCGCCGGTTGAGTTGAGCCTGGGTGCGGAACGCCGCAAGCCGTTCGTGACGGTGAGTCAGTTGTTCACGGTGCGGATCGATTCCGGCGTGGCCCGCTACGATGCGACGTTCAACTACGACGTTCAATACAGCCCGGTGAAGACGCTCAGGATCGATGTGCCCGTCGCGCTGGCCGACAAGATCCGCAATCTCACGCCTTCGGCTCGCGATCTGCCGCTGGATCCGCAGCCCGAGGGACTCGCCAAGGAAGGCTATCAGGCCTGGGGATTGACCGGCGAGGCCGAGTTCTTCGGCAAGACGGCGATCCGCTTCTCCTGGGAAGATCGGCAGTCGGAGCTGGCGATCGGCAAGAGCGCGGAATACACGCTGCCCGTTCTGCGTCCGATGGGAGCAGACCGCTCCTGGGGCCAGATTGTGCTGACGAAGGGCGAGACCCTGGACATTCGGCCCAAGACCGTCTCGGCCCAGCTTCGTCCGATCGACCCGCAGCACGACCTGATGGACGGTGCCCGGGTTCCCGACGCGGCCCGCGCCTTCGAATTCCACGATCCTAACTGGACGTGCAGTGTCACCGCGACGCGTTACCAGCTGGAGGAAGTGAAGCGCACCAGCATCGAACGAGCCGTGCTGCGCATGGTAGTCACCCGCAGCGATAAGATCACGGTTCAGGGCATCTATCGTATGCGCAGCGCCGCTCAGCGAATTGAATTGCAGGTGCCGGACAACGCCGTGTTCGACACGGATCCGTTGCGTATCAACGGGCGTGCGGTGCCGATGGAGCGGGGTGACAAGCAGCAGTTCTTCGTGCCGCTGGTGAATCTGGCAGCCGACCAGTCGTTTGTGCTGGAACTTCGTTACACCGTGCCCGACAATCAGCGACGGCTCGACTTCCCGGTCTTTGCAGGAAACGTGACCGGTGCCGGCAAGCCGGCAGTCCAGAAGGTTTTCCTGTTCGCTTACCTGCCCGAAGAGATGGCGCTGCTCGGATCTCGCGGACCGTGGACGAGCGAATCGGGATTGGGAGCCGGCCTGCTCGATTGGCTCGAGCCGTCGGCGGATGCGCGAACGGCCACGGAGAAGATTCAGTGGGTTACGGAAGCAATCGTGCCGCCGAACCAGATTGAGTCCACGTTTGCCACCGATGGCAAGGTCTATGTGTTTTCCGCGATTCAACCGCAGGAGTCGCCGGCGGGATCATTGTGGCTTGTGGCGGTTTCCAGGCGGGTGCTCAACGCGATCGTGTTCGGATGCATGATCATCATCGCGTTGATGTTCGTGCGCTCGACGCCTCTGCGGAAACTCTTCGTGCTGGCACTGACGATCGTTGGACTGATCCTCGCCGCGGTTTTCGTGCCGACGTTTGCTTCGCAGTTGGCGACCGGCTCGTTCTTTGCGGCGCTGTGCGTGGTGCTGCTGGTGTGGCTGGTGGCGATTGCCGTGCCGCGTCGCGAGAAATCGAAGGCCCGGGCGGATGCGGCGCCGGCGGAAAAGGCGAAGGAAGAAAAGCTCGAGCCGCAACCGATGAATGAAACGCTGCAGGATGCGGATGCGGCCAAATCGGAATTCAAGCCAGAACAACCGCTCGACGGAGGTTCCAGCAATGCGTGAGCGAACCTGCAATCGTCGGATGATGCACAAAATGAGTTTGGCGCTGTTGCCCACGAGCCTCCTGCTGCTTGCGGCATACCAGGCCGCCGCGGGTGAAGCGCCGGTCGCTCCCATCCGCGAGATCTTTGTCCCGTTCGAGTCGCTGGACGTGCTTCTGCAGAGCGGGGCGGAACGGGTCTTCATGACGCGCGAACAATACGAAGATCTGGTGAAGAAAGCGGCTCGTGCGCCGGAAGAGCACGCGCCGCGTGAATCGCTGCTTGTGTCCGCTAACTACGCCGGCGAGATTCGGGACGGCCGCGCGCAGCTGACAGGGACGCTGAGCGTCGAGCTGTTCGAGCAGGGGCTGCACGCCCTGCCGCTGGATCTTTCCGGCGTCGGAATCCGCGCAGCAACGCTGGACGGAAAAGCCGCGGCAGTGGGGCTCAGTCCCGAGGGAAAGCCCGTGCTGTTTCTCGAAGGCAAGGGCGTTCACGAACTGCGGCTCGAGTTGATTGCGCCGCTTACAACTTCGGCCGCCCAGCAGACCTTGCAGGTGGAATTGCCCAATCCGGCCACGTCGAAATTCAATGTCACCGTTCCCGGCAATGTCGACGTGCGCGGCGGAGCGTCGGTGATTCAGCGCGTTGTGGACGAGGCTGCGGCGGTCACGAAACTGGAACTTCTGGCGCCTCGCGGTCCGATGGCGCTGGTGCTTTCGCTGAATAATCGGCAACTGCTGAAGGAACAATCGGTCCTGGCCCGCAGCGTGCTCGTGGACGAGATCACGCAGGCCTATGAACGCATTCACGCGACGATATCGTTGGCCGTGCTGCACGGCGCCGTGGATCAATTCAGATTCACGCTGCCTGCGGGTTTCGAAGTCACGGAGATCAAGTCTCCGGCATTGGCCAAGTGGGAAGTGACTCGCGAAGCCGGCCCGCAGCCGGTCAGCGTTCTCGCTGTTTATCTGCGGGAGCCGACGATGGGGACGGTGGTCCTGAGTCTCTCCGCGGTGAACAATTCGCGCGCTCCGGATGGCTGGGCGTTCCCGCGCATCGAACCGCGCAATGTGGTCGGGCAGGTTGCCGTGATCGGGCTGCTCGTTGAGGAACAGTTGAACGCCGAATCGCTCGATGCCAGGCACTTGATTCCCATCGATGCTTCGGTGGTGCGCAAAGCCCTGCCCGAGTCGGTATTCCGCGCCGAGCCCGGTGCGCCGCGCGTCCGTCCGGTCGCGGCCTGGTACGCGCCGCAGGGCGACTATGCGCTGAATGCGAGGTTCGCGAAGCCGCCGGCGAAACTCGATGTCACCAGCAACGTCGTCCTGAAACTGGATGCAAAGCAGCAGCAGGTGAGGGCCGGGTTTGCCTTGTTGCCCGAGTCCGAAAAACTGTTTGCAGCCGAAGTGCGGATTCCCCGCGACTGGAAGGTGACGAGCGTCACGGGCGCGAACAACGCTCCGCTCAGCCACGATCGATTCGAGGATGCACCGGAAGGGTTCTCGCGATTGATCGTCCGTTTTCCCGCGGGAGTGGCCGCCGGGACGACGGAGAACCTCTTCGTCGAAGCGACTCGCACGCCGGCGAAGTGGCTTGAGAACTGGCCGAAACAGACCGTTGATTTCCCCGTTATTTCTGTCGTCGGGGCGACTCGCGACCGAGGAGCGATCGCAGTGACCGGAATCGATGATCTGCTGCCGCGTCCCGAGAAACTCGATCGTCTCACGCCGCTCGATGAAAAAGAGAAGGCTCAGTTCGGGTTGCAGGACGCGTCCACGACGCTTGCCTACCGCTATGACCTGCCCCCTTATTCGGCATCGTTCACGGTTGAAAGGACGGTCGCCCGCATGACGGCGCGAACCTACAACTTCTTCGGCCTGGCTCCCGACGGGCTGTCGGCCCATTACGAGATTGCCTACGACGTGCAGCAGGCTCGCGTACAGAGCCTTGAATTCCGATTGCCGAAGACGACTCCGGTCTCGGTGTCGATCCGCGGTCTCGACGAGGTCGCGGTAAAGGAATGGACAAGCGTTGAGGACGACAAGTCCGGTGATCGACTATGGAAAGCGCTGTTGTCCGAGGCGAGGCAGGGCACGGTGCGGCTCGAAGTGTCCTTCCAGCAATCGCTCGATGAAAGACTGCGTGCCGACATGTCTTTGCCGCTTGTGCACGCGCAAGGAGTTGAATACCAATCCGCGTTCATCGCTGTCGAAGGAAATCAGGAATTCGATGTCAAGGTCGACGACAAAGAGACGGGGCGCCGCATCGACGTGGGAGAATTGGCCGACGCGGATTACCAGGTCGGTCCGCATCTTCTAGGTGCGTACCTGCTGCCCGACGGCGTCGGTGAAATCTGGGTGCAGATCAAGCAGCGCGAGGAATATGGTCTGCCGCCGATCCTGATCGAGCGGGGAAAACTCGAGACACTGATGTCCACCTCGGGCACGAGCGTCACGGGGGCGAGGTTCCTGCTCCGCAGTAAGGCAGCATATCTCGAGGTCACTCTGCCGCGCGGCGCGACGCTCTGGTCGGCTTCCGTCGATGGAGTTCCTTCGTCGCCTCAGCGTCAAGGAGAGCGATTGCTGATCGGATTGCCCGCGGCTGTACCGCAGCCTGTGGCGAATGCCGACCCGTTCGGTTCTCGACCGCCGCAGGTGAAGGTCGGCTTGCGCGACGTTCAGATTGTTTACGAACTGCCGATGGGCCGCGTACTGGGAATGGGACAGATCGACGCGGTCGCTCCGCAACTCACGCTTCGCTCGCCAAGTGGTGAAGCCACGCCCGTGCCGCAGGCCAATCTCGAGTGGGAACTTTTCCTGCCGACAGGGCACCGCGTTGTCCGTTCGTCGGGCACCGTGTTCACTCGATTTGACCAGGACCGGGCTGTCCCTGTGAAGGCATTGCTCGGCACGCTGTACGCGCTGACCGGAGGTATTCGGCCGAGTGCCGTGTTTCTGGCCGCTCCGGCAAGCGCATACAGGCGGACCTTCAGTAAGGCGAATTCAGCGGGGAACATGGATGTAACGACCGAAGGGTTGATGGAAGCGCCGAGGGCCGCCGAACTCGCAGACCAGGCGCCGGCTGGCATGATGGGCGGGATGGGCGGCGGTGGGATGGGCGGATACCCGGGAGCGGGAGCCGCCCCAATGGCCGGTCAACCCCCAATGCCGGGAGGGCCCGGCGGTGCAGCGAATGGCACGATGCCCGGGGCCATGCCCGGGATGGGAATGGGCGGTGAAGCGTATGGCACGATGCCCGGGGCCATGCCTGGGATGGGAATGCCCGGGATGCCGGGCACACCTCCGCCGCAGGCTCAATTCAGGGATAAAGCCGATCCGGCCAAATCAGAGGCCGCACCCGAGGCCAAACCCAGGGCGGGACGTGCGCCAGCGAGTAAGCCAAGGTCCAACGCGGTGAAGGCCAAGGAGGATGTGACGAAATTCGATGTCGGCGGCGGACGAAGTCAGGCGGGCGCAAGCAGCGACAGGGAATCCGTCGAACTGGACTTTCAGCAAAGTGCACTGGGGCGAGGCGAAGCGCTGGGTTACCAGGCGCCGAGCCAGACATGGGCGCTTGAAGGCGTGCGGAGTCTCATGATCGATCTCGATGCGACAGGGGACCGGGTCAGGTTCGACAGCCTCGGTTCGGACCCGCGCCTCCGCGCCACGATTGTGCGGCAGTCCAGCCTCGATTGTCTTGCCGGCGCTCTGGCCTTGCTTGTTGCCGTGATCGGTATCGTGATTACCGGGCGAACGTGGCGGCGCAAGGCATCGTTTGTTGTCGGAGTCGCTGTGGCCGCGCTGGTGCTGCCGATCCTGATCGGCTGGACGACCCGCCTCGAACTGGATTCTCTGTTCGTGCCCGCGTTTGCGGCAGCATGTCTGCTCGTTCCGTATTACCTCCTTTCCGCAGCCGTTTCCGCAATCTTCCGAGTGGGACGGCGCGTTCGCTGGCCCTGGCGCACCGCCGCCGCAACTGTCGCTCTGTTGATCACGTGCGTTTCGTATGCTCCGGCTCAGGACAATCCGGCGGACAACTGGAACAAGCTGATGCAGTTGCTCGGAGATGGCGGGGCCGTGCCGCTGCCCAAGGACGCCGTTGTCATTCCGTATGACGCCAACGATCCGCGCGGTCCTGAAAAAGCAGCCAAGGTGCTCGTGCCTTACGAGAAGTACGCCGAGTTGTGGAAGCTCGCTTTCCCGGACCAGCCGTTGGAAGGGAAGCAGCCGCCCGCTCAATTTGCTCTGGCCGGCGTCTCGTACAAGACCACGTTGAACGGCGATCAAGACATCCTCGTCACGGGCAATATCCAGATCGATTGCTTCGTGGACGCGGCGGTAACGATACCCATGGCATTGTCGGGAGGAGTTTTGACTCAGGCGACCGTGGACGGCCAGCCGGCGCGTCTGTCGGTCGTCCAGAGCCAACCGGCTCCCGCAGCCCAGCCGCAGGCCCAGCAACAGGCCCCAGCGCAGCAGGTTCAGGCTCCCGCAAACAAGGACGAAACTTCGCTGCTCGTCCTGCAGGTTTCGGGCAAGGGCCGCAAGCAGCTTGCCTTGAGCCTGCGAATGCGGCTGGATCGCAGCGGAGGATGGCGCATCGCGCGAGGCAGTCTGCCCGCGGCGCCGAGCACGGAAGTGAACATCACCGTGCCGCTTGCGCAGACCGAGGTTCGCCTTTCGGAGGTGCACGACCGCGAACTGTACGAGACCACGCAGGCCAATGAAGTCCTGCAGACGGCGCTGCGACCCGACGGGCGATTCGTGCTTCAGTGGCGTCCCAAAGTCGCCGTTGGCCAGGTGGACGAACGACTGACGTCGCAGTCCCTGGCGCTGTTCGACATCCAGGAAGACGGCCTGCGGCTCACATGGCAGACGAGCCTGGAATTCCCGGGGAATCAGCGCGACACGTTCAGCCTGACGTTGCCCAAGGACTATCTCCTCGAGAAGGTCACCGGGGATAACATCCGCGGATGGCGCGTGCAGACTGACGGCGACGCTCAGCGGCTGGACGTCAATCTGTTGAAAGCGGCCACCGACAAGGAGACGTTCACGCTGCACCTGGCCCGCTTCACGGCAATCGGCCAGGACGCGGCCACGCCGATCGAAACGCCGGCCGTGCTTGTGACCGGCGCCACGCTGCAGCGTGGCCAACTGGTGATCCGGCGCAGCCCGCTGCTCGACGTACGTACGTCCGCATTGAAAGGCGTGACTCGCGACGCGATCGACGACAAGACGGTAGAGTCGCTGGCCAGCCGCGCTGCGGTGGAGAGTCCGCTTGGCGTCCGCTCATTCGAGACGTATCGCTTTGTTGCGGTTCCCTATCAGTTGCAGCTTTCCGTCGCTTCGTTCCCGGCAAACATCACGGCGGAAGTCCGCTCGCTGCTGAAACTGGGCGAGCGCGAGGCCCTGTATGAAGCCGAAGTGCGGCTCAAGGTGCTCGACCGTCCTCTCCATCGGTTGCGAATCGCGCTGCCGAAGGGATTTCGATTGGACGAAGTGGTGTTCGCAGGGGTGTTCGAATGGTCGCAGGCCGAGGTCGAGGGCGTGTCGCAGGTGACCGTCTATTTTCCGGAAGGCCAGATCGGTCCGTTGTCGCTGGTCATTCGCGGTTCGATGCCCGACCGGTCGGATGCCGCATCGCTGGCCGTTCCGAAACTCGCGGTGCTCGATGTTGCGCAACAGGAAGGCTACCTCGTTGTCCAGGCTGATCCCGCATACGACGTGGTTCCGGAGGGTCTGCGGAACTGCGAGTCCGTGCTTCTGCAGCGGGTGTTCTCGTGGATCAAGGAAGAGCAGCGCCCGCTCTGCCGAGCGGTGCTGAATTATCGCAACCCCGACTACGAAGGTTCGATCCGACTGGCCCTGCGCAAACCTCGCGTCAGCGTGTTCAGCATCACCAACGTGCGAGTGACGATGCGCGAGATCCAGTACTCGATCTACTTTGAATACACGATACGCGAATCCGGAATTCGCGAGGTTTCGTTCGTGCTGCCCGAGGCGTTCAGGAAGGCACGGTTCACGGTGCCGCAACTGCGGCAGAAGACAATCGAAGACGTGCCCGGCACGGGCCTGGTGCGCGTGCGTCTGGCGTTGCAGGACGAAGTTCTCAAACAGCTGATCGTGCTGGTCGAACATGACGAGGCGCTGAGCAAGGAAGCACAGACCGCGCCGATTCCCGAAATAGACAACGCGCAGGTTGAAGCCCGCTATGTCGTGCTCGAAAGCGAAGGACGCGATGAAGTGGTCGCGACGCACCGGAACCTCAGCCCGCTGAACTCACAGCAGTCGGCGTGGAAGCGGCTTGCCGGCATTCTCAAGGGCAACATCACGCAGGCGTTCGTCGTGATCGAGGAAAAGAAGGAAGACAAGAAAGAAGGCAAGAAGGAGGATCAGAAATCGCCCGAGTTCCGCTTCGAGACCAAGGAGCGGAAGCAGGTGGAAACCGCCGGAGCACGCATCGGGCTCGCACGGACCACGCTGACCATGGATGGCAATGGCGTCTATCGCGCTCAGCAGGAGTATCGTGTCGACAACAAGACCGAACAGTATCTGGATGTTGAACTGCCTCGCGGCGCGCAACTCTGGACCGTGCGGGTGGACGGCGATGTCGTCAAACCGGCCAAGGCGGCAAAAGCCTCCGATCGGGAGCACGTGCTGATTCCGCTGCTCAAGACGGCGGTCGGTGATCTCGATTACGTCGTCGAGTTGAAGTACGGCGGCCGGATCAGCGGTTTGCGGCCGCTCCGCGCCATCGATTTTCCCCTGGCGCGAACCGTGAACGTGAACGTCGAACTGAGCCAGGTGACGCTGTATCTTCCCGATACGCATTACTGGTTCGATTTCGGCGGCTCAATGACCAAAATGGCCGAGGAAAACGACCTGGTGGCGGGAGTGCTGTCCTACCAGACCAAACAGGTCCGTTCGCTGACCGAGACCCTGACCTCGGGGACGAACGAATATGGACGTCTCCGTTCGGCGAACGCCCTGAAACAACTGGGCTTGTCGCTCAACAACTACCGCAATTCGTTTGCCAGTGAGTCCAATCTGAAGCTGCAGCAGGAACTCACCGCCAACGGAAGTGCGGTAAGCCAGGCAGAGCGGGAGTTGGCCACTAATTCTCTGCAATCGCAGGCTGCTTCGGAAACAAGCAATCGCGATCGATTCCTCTCGCGCTACAATACCCAGCAGAACGAGCTGTCCAAGAATCAGGTCACGCAGCTGGGCGATAATTTCCAGGTGCAGGCGCCGCCGACCAAACAGCCCGAAGTCGAACAGCGGTTCAACGAAAAGTGGTTTTACGACGTCAAGCCGGAGAGCGGCGCCGTCGATGCTAAAGGCACCCGAATTGCGGAAGGCAGGTCCTCCGGCGGGGAACGCCGCAGGGGGTCGATCGTTCTGGGTAAAGAGCTGGCCGCCAGAGATGCTGACGGCAAGGAAGCCGGCGGCAAAGAAGCCGCTCGTCCCGACGTCTCCGGCGAAGTGGATTCGCGAAAGCTCGGTCAAGTGACCGCGGGCGCCAAGGAAGCAGAGGCCCCGGTACAGGAAGCTAAGCAGTCAAAAAAAGGACGAGTGGAGCGATACCAGGAACGGCTTGACCAGCAGGCCGGCCAGTCGAAGCTGCGAGTCGAACTGCCGGAACTCGAACCCAATTCCGGTCCCGCACGAGAGCAAGTTGCCGAGGGGAGAATGGGTGGCAGCGGAGCCGGAAACAAGCCGGCACAGCCGACGGATGAACTTTCAGTGGCCGCGGGCGAGAATGTCGATGTTTACGCGGTTGAGACGCCGCTCACGGGCTTGACCAGCCTCGACATTGAACTGCCCCGCCGTGGAACTCCGTACTTCTTTACAACTCCGCGCGGAGATATCACAGTCACCGCGCGTTGCGCTGCTGCTCCTCAGGTGGACAGGCTGAAGCAATTCGGCTTGATCGCCGCCGCATGTGCGGTGGGCGCAGTAATCTGCACCGTGCTGAGCTTCCTGTACCGCCGGACGCCGCGCAACTTGAAACTTCTTCTGTTGCTCGTTGCGGCATTCTTCAGTTTCGTGACCGGCGTGTTCCCGATTCTCGGAATGGTGTGCTTCGTCGCCGGCATCGTGATGATCATTGTGATGGTGGTCGAGAAGGTTCTCGCAAGCAACAAGCGACAGGCCGAAACAACTTCGGAGTTCCGTCCGGCATCGTGAGGGTGCGGAGTAGTCGGTAGTCAGCCTGCCGTGGGTTGAAACCCACGGCTACCCTCATGCTGTCGCTACGCGACGCGAGATTTTTCGCACGAGGTCACGGAGAGTGGATGTGCAGCACGCTCTCTCTGTGTTCCCCGTGTCTCCGTGAGAGACCTTTTCCGCACGTTCGTTTTTCAACGTTCCACTTCGAACCGGTGGATCGTGACCTCGCGATACGTTTCCTCCGGTCGCAGCACGGTGGAGGGGAAGTCGGGCCGGTTGGGCGAGTCGGGATAGTGCTGCGTTTCGAGGCAGAAACCAAAGTGGTTTCCATAGGGGCGGCCACCGCCGCCGGAGCGGATGTTCAATCCGTTGGCCGTGTAAAGCTGAACGCCCGGTTGCGTCGTGAGCACGGTCATCACGCGGCCGCTCTTGGGATCGGTGACCCGCGCCGCGAGCGAAAGCCGTTCGCCGCCGTTCTTGTTGAGCACGTAGCAGTGGTCGTATCCGCCGCCTTCGACCTGCTCGATCCTCGCTCCGATCGTCTCGGGCTTCCGGAAATCCATCGGAGTGCCGGCGACATCCTTCGGCGGGCCCTGGGGGATCTTCGCCGCATCGGAGGGCAGGTACTTGTCCGCATTGAGCGTTAGCTTCTGGCCGAGCACGTCTCCCGATCCGGCCCCGGAGAGATTCCAGTAGGCGTGATTGGTCAAGTTGACGAGAGTCGGCTTGTCGGTCGTCGCTGCGTACTCGATCGCCAATTCGTTGCTGTCATTCAGCCGGTAGATCACCTGAGCCGTCAAGCTGCCGGGAAAACCGTCTTCGCCGTCCGGACTGACATGCGTCAATTTGACTCCGACCGAGTTGGCGTCCCGCACAGCCTCGCCGACCCACACGGCCTTGTGAAAGCCCATGTTGCCGCCGTGGATGTGATGCTTGCCCGCGTTCGCCGTGATCGGGTGTTCCTTGCCGTCCAGCGAGAATTTGGCGTTGGCAATGCGGTTGGCATATCGGCCCACGATGGAACCGAACAGCGGATGGCCCTTCAGATAATCGTCCAGCGTGTCGAGATACAGCGTGATGTTATCGGTGTGTCCGTCGCGATCCGGAACGAAAACACCGGTCAAAGTGGCACCGTACGTCATCGCCTCGACCTTGACCCCATGCGAGTTGGTTAGCGTGAACTTCTCCACTTCAACGCCATCCGCCGTCTTTCCCCATTTCGTCTGCGTGACTTGGAGTTCCGCCGAAGTTCGATTCCATGCGGCCAGTGCTGCGAACAGGAACGTGGCCGCGACGAGAGTCCTCCGATTTCGTGTCATCCGCGAGTCTCCTGATGATGCAAACCGCGGTCGGTGCCGCAGTTGCGTGAAAATCTTTCTGGCCCGAAAAAGCAGAATGGATTATAAAGATAACAAGTTGAAACTGTATTCGCAAAGTTTAGTTTAGGTGGCAAGGGGGATGTGCCGGGTGGCTTGTTCACCCGAATGTCGCCACGACCGTCATCCTGTTCGGGTGCCACGGGTAGCTTGTCTACCCGTGTTCGAACCTGCCGAGTTTCCAGCCATGCATCCTCCGTATCGCACATGTCTTGAGAGTAATGCCCCAACATGTGAGATCGTGCATTTACTTCAGAAACGATATCTGTTCGCTCACCGTCCGTCAGGAACTCACGGGTGGACAAGCCACCCGTGCCACCCGGCAAGGACGTTGCCTACCGATTAAGGACTACCGATTACCGACTCACCATGCGACTCCAATCCATGCGCAACACGACATTCGTTGTTTGTTCGGTGTTTCACTTCGCGTTGATTTCCATTTCGGCGACCGCTGCGGAAGCTGCTCCGGCGCGCAAGTCGCTGCCGGCAAATCTGGCGTGCGGTGCCCGCATTACGGCTTCGTCCGAGTATAGCCAGAACTATCTGTGCAAGTTCGTGGCCGATGGCAAGGTTCCGTCCCAGGAAGGGCACGACGACTTGAATCAGGCCTGGTGCGTTCCGGGAGACAAGGCACGCGGCGGGCAGCTTGATTTTGAATGGGCCCAGCCGGTCGAGATTCAGGAGCTCATCTATTTCGGCCGGACCGGGTGGTTCGTGAGCGAGTGTTTCAAAGACTACGAGGTCTACGTCAACGATGCAAAGGACCCGAGCGTTCGAGGCTCTTTTGCGATGGTGCACGGCCCGCAGCGCATCGCGTTGCAGGCTTCGGGCGTGCAGCGGCTTTCGATCAAGTTCCTCAACTCGTACGACGGGCCGAACCCCGGAGCGTCGGAACTGTTGATCTATGCCAAGAGCGTCTCGCCGAAAGAACTGGCCGCTGTCGAGCGATCGCTCTCGCCTGCAATGGCGGGCAGCGATTTGCCCTTTGTCGATTGCGTCGATTGCGACAAGCTTCGATCGCTGATCCGCGACCTTGCGGCCCAGCACGGATCGCGCTACGCCGAGAGCGGACACCATCTGAATCGGCTCGAAGAGTTGCAGAAAGCTGCAAAGGAGGCCGGCGAGAATTCGGACAAGGCCGCTGAAGTCGCGGAGCAGTTGGCCGCCCTGCAAAGGTCGGTCCTGCTGTTCGACATGGACCGGGCCATTGCGATCCGTCGCTATGAGATCACCGCCTCGCACGTATACACCTATCATTACGAGGGTTTCCGGGCTGGCGGGGGGATCTATAACGTCTCGCTTCGCAATCCCCAGGAGCCGCCCATCGAACTGGCATCATCGCCGACCGGCCAGATCCTCGACTGCGATCTCTCGTTCGATGGCAGGACGGTGGTATTCAGCTGGCGGCAGAGCGAGAACGAAGGCTACCATCTCTGGACCGTGGATGTTGACGGCAAGAACCTCAAGCAGATCACGCGGGGCGAGTGGCACGACTACAACGCGTGCTGGCTTCCGGACGGCGATATCGCGTTTCTGACCACGGCTTCTCCGCAGTTCGCGTATTGCTGGCATGCGCCGGTCGGTGTGTTGCACCGAATGCACCCGGATGGCAGCGGGATTCGCAAACTGTCGGCTAATTACCTGAACGACTTCACGCCTCAAGTGCTCGAGGACGGCCGACTCATCTACACGCGATGGGAATACGTGGATCGTCCGGCCATTCCGATTCAGAGTCTTTGGACGATCAATCCCGACGGCACGGGGCTGGCGAGCTACTTCGGCAACCGCGTGATCTCGCCGGGAACGTTCATGGAGGCTCGGCCGATTCCGGGCACGGGCAAGATCATCTGCACGATGACGGGCCACAACGGCCCGACTCGCGGCGCGATCGGCATCGTCGACCGTACTCGAGGGGACAATGCACAGGCCTCCATCGAGAACATCACGCCGGACGTTCCCGTTCCGGCGGTTGACCAGGGCAACGGCAATACGGAAGGCACGAAGCTCTACAGCTGTCCGATGCCGCTCGATGCGACGCGGTTTCTCGTGTCGGCTCGCGGGCCGGAACTCGTAAGGACTCTGCGCGGCGATTGTCAGTCGACGGCGCTGGAGGCTCCGGCCCAGGGAATGCAGTGGTTTTCCGTTACGCCGATTCGAGTTCGTCAGCGCCCGCCTGTTGTGCCCGGCCGCGAGCATGTGGGCGACGAGCCTTTCGCCACGCTCTATCTGCAAGACGTCTATGACGGGCTCGAGCCGCAGGTGAAACGCGGCGAGATCGTTATGCTGCGCGTGGTCCGGGACATTCAAAAGAGTGTGCGGATCGATCCGTCGCTGAGGGCGTTTGGCTTCCAGTTCCCGGTCATCTCGTGCGGGGCCACGTACGCGGCCAAGGACGTGATCGGCGAGGTGCCGGTTGAGCCCGACGGTTCGGCCTATTTCCGCGTGCCCTCGGGCAAGAACGTCAGTTTCATGGCGATTGATTCTCAGGGCCGCGCCGTGCAGCGCATGCGCAGTTTCACTCATCTCATGGACGGCGAGGTCCAGGGCTGCATCGGCTGCCACGAGCATCGCGGCAAGACGCCGGACCGGCGGCAGACGATGGCGCTTCGGCAACCGCCGCGCGACGTGCAGCCTCCCGAATGGGGAGCCGGCGGATTTGACTATTCGCGGGTCGTGCAGCCGGTGCTGGACCGTTATTGCGTGGAGTGCCACAACTCGATCGACGCGCCGAAGGGACTCGATCTGACCGGCGGCAAGACGGACTTCTTCAATGTCTCCTACGATACGCTGGCTCGCGAGAACCAGGGCCAGCGCGGCAGTCCGTACGTCAACTGGATTCCGACGTACAACGGCCAGGAGTGGAACATCCTCGAGATCACGCCGAAGGCCTGGGGGTCGTCGCAGAGCCGCTTGGCCGAAGTGCTGTTTTCGGGGCATCCCGATCAGGACGGAAAGCGGCGACTTAATATGGATCCGGCCAGCATTCGCCGGGTCATTGCCTGGATCGATCTGAACGTGCCCTATTACGGGACGAGCGAGACGGCTTATCCGGAGCGCATCGGTTGTCGGCAGCTTTATCCGGACTCGCTGGACAAGGTGCTGGCCGACGTCGCTTCGCGCCGCTGCAGCCAGTGTCACGCCGACGGCAAATTCCCCCGGCGCGAATGGACTCGAATCACCGAGCCGGAACTGAATCCGTTCCTGCTCGCGCCGCTGGCCCGCGAATGCGGGGGCAGCCAGAAGTGCGGCCGCCCCGTGTTCACGAGCAAAGAGGATCCCGACTACCGCGCGATCCTCTCGACCTTCGAGCCGATTGTCGAGATGCTCAAGACCCGCCCCCGCATGGACATGCCCGGCGGAATGCCGGCCCCGGATGTGTGCCGCGCGAGTCGGTGAACATCGAGATTCTCGCGTGCGGATCGGCAACAAAAAAAAGCCGTGTCGGCTGGGATGCCGCACGGCTGGTGGATTTCAGATTTTGTCCGCGTCGAATCAGCCGACGCGATACCGCGGGTGAACCTTGTCGGGCCGCACGCCGCGTTCCATCATGAGCTGGCTCAACGCCGTGTCGGCCATGGCCACCGCGGGGAAGACGTATTTTGCGTCTTCGACGGGGCCGTAGAGCAGGAAGTCGGCGCCCATGGCCACCGATGCAGCCGCCGCCGCGGCCATGCATGGATGAACCGCCTGCTCGCCCATCTTCTTCTTCAGGCCTTTCCACATCGCGACGGCGTTGTGCACGCCGCCGCCTGCGGCCAGTCCCATTTCGTTCTTGATGTCGAACAGCGCGCTGCACGCGCTGCCCAGCGTGGCCAGGTCCAGGACGCAGGTGTCCACCATCAACTGGTCGATGCCCGCTTCGAGCAGTTTAGGCAGGAGTTCGCGAACGCAATGCACGCGTCCGCTGGCCGTGAAGTCCTTGAGATAATAGGTCAGCAGGATGGCCGTTTTCACGCCGGAATCCTGGACCGCCTTGAGTTCTTCGTCGCTGATCTCGGGCTGGATCGAGTTGTACACGATGCGGTCGGTGATGCCTTTTTCCGCAGCGTAGCGGAGGCCGGCGAGCCGGACATCGGTGGTCGTGCCGTCGATGAGCAGCGGCATCTTCGTCACGCTGGCCGCGAACTCGAGGTGCTTCGCGATCGCTTCGGGAGTGGCGCCGACCACGTCGAGCATGCAGGGGTTTCCCGTGCGCTCGCTGAAGTCTTCCTGGCCCCGAATGGCCTGCTCGGCCGCGGCTGCGTCGAATTCGCCGCGGTCCTCGTCGGTGGTGACCTTGTGTCCGTGATAGAACATGCTGCCGACCAGGACGGTGGGCCGGACTCCGGGCTGTCCTCCGACTCGCACGCCGGCGATTTCAAACGTCTTCTGCGGGACGCGGAAATGCAGCAATCCCGTGGTTTCTTGCGGACTGTCGGACATGAGAAACTCCCAGATCGAACTTAATACGGAATTTGAAATCGCAGACGGAGAGCGTATGCCCAGGGTCTGGATGCACTGCTTCGACGCCCGCTGTTTCGACGCCGAACCGAAGGCTCACGAATACTTGGCGATCTTCGCGGCGACCTCCATCGCTTTGCGGCCGTCTTCCGGCGTGATCGACGGGGCTTTTCCTTCGAGCAGGCATTGCACGAAGTGCTCATCCTGCTGCTGGTGTCCCCACATGCGCGGGCCGCCCTGCTTGACCAGCCACTTGGTCTCGTACGGTTCGTCGTCGTACAACGTGACTGCTTCGTGGGCGGTGGTCTTGGCGACGGCGGTCGAGCTGCCGACGACTTCGAACACGCAGCTCGAGGCCGATTCGGCCACCGTGCCGCTGAACTGGAAGCAGGCCGAGACGCCATTGGCCAGTTCGGCCGCGGCGCACGCATCGTAGCCCATCGTGCCGCCGTAGCGGGGCAGCGGCGTGTACTTCACCGCCGAATGGACATCCTTGACTTCGGTCTTGAGCAGCCATCGCACCAGGTCGATCGACCAGACGGCCAGCGTGTAGAGCGGACCGCCGCTTTCCTTCAGGTTCCACACCCAGGCTCCCGGCGGCCATTGCTTGGCAAGGTCTTTGGCCGCGATGAACTCGCGATAGATCACGGCGGCGGGATCGCCGAGTTTGCCTTGGTCCATCAGTTCCTTGATCTTCACGAACGGCGGCGAGAAGCGGAACGTCAGGCTGGGCATCAGGTGGACGCTCTTCTTTTCGGCGGCCGTGATGATCTTGTCGGCCTGGCCGAGGTTTTCCGCGAGCGGCATTTCACACAGCACGTGCTTGCCGGCTTCGATCGCCGCCAGTGCGACTTCCGCGTGCAGCGGGGTGGGCACCGACACGACGACCGCGTGGATTTCGGGATCCTTGACCAGATCGCGATAGTCCTGGTACGTCTTGACCGGGAACTTCTTGCCGACCTTGCCCAACCGGGCCGCGTCCGGGTCTGCGACCGCGACCAGCCGCGATCCGGGAATGGAACTGAAAGCCGGAACGTGCGCGCCGTACCCGACGAAGCCGCAACCAACTACGCCAACTCCAACTTTGTCCACGTGTAGGTCCTTTCCCAGTCAATGAACAGGGTCAATAAGCAGGCAAACAAAGCGGACGGAGCCGGACTGCCCGCGCCGGCTCAGTCTGAGCATACAGGTATGACAGTTCTAAGAACGTGTTTGAAAAATCCATTTCACCCTCCCGCAATGCGGGAGGGTCGGACGCGAAAGCGTCCGGGGAGGGTCAGTTCCCCCTCTCCGGCCCTGCCGGGCCGACTCTCCCCAAGGGGAGAGTGAATTCTAAAACACCTTCTAAGGGGTGCGTTCGCGATCTGGCAGTCGCAATGACTGTCAGGCTGCGAGCAGTTTGCGGGCCAGCGCCACGGCGCCGCTCGCGTTGCTGCTGTAGCCGTCGGCGCCGATCGAATCCGCGTACTGCTGCGTGACCGGAGCGCCGCCGACCATGATCTTGCACTTCAGGCTGGCTTGCTTTACGGCGTCGATCACGCCCTTCATGGCAGTCATCGTGGTGGTCAGCAGTGCGGAGACCGCGATGAGATCCGCCCGGCATTCCACAGCCTTCTTGACGAACTGATCCGCCGGCACATCGACGCCCAGGTCGACGACCTCGAATCCTCCGCCTTCCAGCATCGATGCCACGAGACCTTTGCCGATATCGTGCAGGTCGCCCTTCACCGTGCCGATCACGACACGGCCAGCCGGCTCAATACCCCGAGCGGCCAAGATCGGGCGAAGCAATTCCAGGGACGCCTTCATCGCGCGTGCGGCGATCAACAGTTCGGGCACGTAGAACTCGTTGCACTCGAACCGCTTGCCCACTTCGTCCATAGCCGGAATCATGCGTTCGACGACCAGCGATTGCGGATCAACGCCGGCGGCAAGCGCCTCCTCGGTGATCTTCTTCGCCCCAACCGCGTCGCCGTTAAGAACCGCTTCGTACAGTTTGTTGAGATCAATGGCTTCAGACATGGCTTCTCCCGTACTCGATCAATCTCGCTACCGGCAGATGATGGAACGTTCCCAGAATCCGCAGGGCTCCATTATCGCGAAGTCAGCGGGAACAGGTCAAAGCGTGAAGCGGGAAAATCGGGAAAAGGCCAGGGCCAGTGCTCCTTGCGTCCGTTTTCCTCGCCGCAACGCGCTTATTCGCTAAAGCTTCTCGCAACCGCAATGCGGTTCCTATCGATCAATTTCCGTGCCGCACATTCTATCTTGCCGAAACCGGCGCTGTCCACAGTCGACAGCTGGAGACCGGGGTCTGGAGCCAGAAAAATCCCCATCCGATTACCGGCCACGGTCCACCGGCACCTGCTTCTCGGCAGAAACTGCCCGCCTTTGTCAGCGAGTTGGCAGTTGGTAAGATTTGTCCCAGGCGGAAAGTCAGCGTGTTTTTTCCCTGACACGGCCTGCCGCTTCGCGCCCGGGTCCGCTCCAAGTCAACGCTTTCCAGCCGCCGGGAGTATGTCGTGCGGTTTAGAAGTGGTTTCACCGTCGTGATTCATGCTTCACTCTCCCTCTGGGAGAGTCGGGCCGAAGGCCCGGAGAGGGCTGCCGCGCCGCTAGTCGTAGAATTCGCTACTGGTTCGGAAGACCCTCCCCGACCGCTACGCGGCCGACCCTCCCGCACGCGGGCGGGTGAAGCCAAGTCGTTACGTCTAAATGGTTCCTAAACCGCACGCCCTCGGAGGGCGGAATTCCATGACAAAGCATATTTTCGTGACGGGCGGCGTGGTCAGTTCGCTCGGCAAGGGATTGACCAGCGCCTCAGTCGGTATGCTGCTCGAACGCCGCGGCCTCCGAGTCCGGATGCAGAAGCTGGATCCGTACATCAACGTCGATCCCGGCACGATGAGCCCCTATCAGCACGGCGAAGTTTACGTGCTGGACGACGGCAGCGAAACCGATCTCGATCTGGGCCACTACGAAAGATTCACCAACAGCCCGCTGACCCGCGACGCCAACTACACCACCGGCCAGATCTACATGTCGGTGATCGACAAGGAACGCCGGGGCGAATTCCTGGGAAAGACCGTGCAGGTCATTCCCCACATCACCAACGAAATCAAGAGCGTAATCCACAAGCTGGCCAGCGAAGATGTGGATGTTGTGATCACCGAAATCGGCGGGACCGTCGGAGATATCGAAAGCCTGCCGTTCCTCGAAGCCATCCGCCAGTTCGCTCTCGATATCGGCAAGGAAAACTGCCTCTACATCCATCTCACCCTCGTGCCCTACCTCAAGGCGGCCGGTGAGTTGAAGACCAAGCCGACCCAGCACTCCGTCGGCCAGCTGCGGCAGATCGGCATCCAGCCCGACTTCCTGATCTGCCGCACCGAGCGGGCGATCAGCCGCGAGGATCGCGAGAAGATGGCCCTGTTCTGCAATGTTCCTCTCGATGCGGTCATCGAAGAACGCGATAAGGATTTCTCCATTTACGAGGTGCCGCTGAGCCTCGTGGACAACCGACTCGATGAACTGATCATCAAGCGGCTGCGCTTGCCGTCCAGGTCGCTGCACCTGGACGACTGGCACGAACTGCTGCACCGCCTGCGCAATCCCGAACACGAAATCGGCATCGCCGTCGTGGGTAAATACGCCGAACATTTCGATGCCTACAAGTCCATCTACGAGTCGCTGGACCACGCGGGAGTCAAGCATCGAGTCCAGATTCGAATCGGCCGCATTCACAGCGAAGCGGTGGAGAAGGAAGGCCCGGCCCGCCTGCTCAGCGGCTACGACGGCATCCTCGTTCCGGGCGGGTTCGGCGAGCGGGGCATCGAGGGAAAAGTCGATGCGATCCGATTCGCGCGGGAACGACAGATCCCGTTCCTCGGGATCTGCCTCGGAATGCAGTGCGCCGTGATCGAGTTTGCCCGAAACGTGGCGAATCTGCGCGGTGCGCACTCGACCGAATTCCAGAAAGACACCGAACATCCGGTCATCTGCCTGCTCGACGAACAAAGGAACATCACCCGCAAAGGCGGCACGATGCGGCTGGGCGCGCAGGCCGCGAAGCTCGATCCCGCCAGCATCTCGGCAAAATGCTACGGCACGGACTCGATCTCGGAACGCCATCGCCACCGGTACGAGTTCAATAACTTCTACCGCCAGCAGCTTGCGGACCAGGGCATGTTGTTCGCCGGTCTCAGCCCCGATTCGAGTCTCGTCGAGATCATCGAACTGCCGAACCACCCGTGGTTCGTGGCGGTGCAGTTCCACCCGGAATTCAAATCGAAGATCACCCGGCCGCAGGCCCTGTTCGCAGGATTTATCGGGGCGGCCGTAGACCGGCATCTCAAGTTGCGCGAACGTCCCGCGCAGCCGGATGCGTCCTGACGGAGGCGAAGCATGTCCACGGATCCCAGCCAGAAACCCAAAATCATCGTCGACGACAACTGGAAAGAAAAAGTCCGCGCGGAACGGCAGACTCTTCAAAAGAAAGAGGAATCCCCGCCGCCCAAGCAGGAACAGCTGGAGATTCCCCCCGCGTCCTTCTCGTTTCTGGTCAGCTCGATGGCCACCCAGGTACTCGCCGAGCTCGGCCAGATCCCGGATTCCACGGGCAAGTCGATGGTGAGGTTCGATCACGCCAAGCACGTCATCGACACGCTCGGCATGCTTGAGGAAAAGACCCGCGGCAACCTGACGCACGAAGAATCCACCATGCTCACCCAGATTCTGCACGAACTGCGCATGGTCTTCGTTGCTGTTCGGCAACAGGCCGCCGCGGCCGCCGCGAAATCGGCGAGCCCCGACGCGGCCAAGTGATCGCGGCAGAGGACGATTGGGTCAACGCCAACGAACAAGTTCACTGTAGCTTTCGAGTGGCACGGGCTCTGCCCGTGTTCCTGGATCGTTCATCGGACATCAACTCGGCTCGTCGCATTTCCAGTCGAACAGATCAGGTTCTGAGTGCTGCCCGCCAGCACTGGCACAGCCAGTGGCACACGAACGAATTGATCAACTTAGTCTCGCTCTCTGTCTTATTCGCAAAGCGTCAATCGTCGAGCGTTGATTTCTTGCGCAGCATGTGATGATAGTGCTGCGCAAAGCGGTGCGCCTCGTCCCGCACGTACTGCAATAGCCTCAGCGCAAAGGAATGACGGCTGAGCCGCAGCGGCTCGTCCGCCGCAGGCAGGAAAACTTCTTCCTCGCGTTTGGCCAGTGAAATCAGCACCGGCGGCTCGATCTGCTGGTCGCGGAACGCGGCCATCGCGGCGTGCAGCTGTCCTTTGCCGCCGTCGATCAACAGAATGTCGGGAAACACCTCGCCCTCGTCGTACATGCGGCGGTAACGGCGCGAGACGACCTCGTGAATGCTGCGGAAATCGTCGATTCCGGCGACTTCGCGGATCTTGTATCTCCGATAGCCCGGCTTGAACGGCAGGCCGTCGAGGAACTGCACCACGCTCGCCACCGTCTGGTCGCCCCCCAGATGCGCAATGTCCACTCCCTCGATCGTTCGCGGCGTCTGCTCGAGTTTCAAGACCTTGCGGAGCCCCGACAGCCCTTTGCGGGGATCGATGTGAAATACCTCAGGTTGCACGTGCGTGTCGAGATCGCCCCGCTGGTCCAGTGTTTCGAGCATGCGGATCTCATCCCTGAGCCGCGCTGCTCTTTCAAACTCCAGCGCCGCAGACGCGGCCTGCATCTCGTCCCGCATCTGCTTCAGCAGCGAGGATTTCTGGCCCTCCATGAACATGATCAGCCGGCGGATGTCGCGCCGGTATTCGTCCTTGCCGATCCTCAGGTTGCACGGCGCCGTGCATTGGTGAATGCTCGCCAGCAGGCACGGGCGGAACCACCTCCATCGTTCGTCGTTTTCGATGATGTCGAGCGAGCAGGTGCGGAACTGGAAGATCCTCTGCAGGACCTGAACCGCTCCCCGCAGATCGCCCGCGTTGGCGAACGGCCCGAACAGTTTGACTCCCCGATCCCTGGGTTCGCGCGTCACTTCGACGCGAGGGAAATCCTCGTGCGTCGAGACCATCAGGTACGGAAACGTCTTGTCGTCTTTAAGTTCCTTGTTGTGCCGGGGCTGCACGTCCTTGATCAGCCGGGCCTCGACCAGCAGCGCGTCGACCTCGCTCTCGCACTCGATGTAGTCCGCGTCGCAGATTTCTTTCACCCACGGCGCGGTCCGCCACTCCTCTTCGGCGCCCTTGTGGAAATAGCTGCTCGCACGCGAACGCAGGTTCTTCGCCTTGCCGACGTAAATCACGCGGCCGGCGGAGTCCTTCATCAGATAGACTCCCGGCTTTTGGGGAAACTCGCGGACTCGCGCCGCCGCCCGGCGGTTGCCCAGCGAATCCAGGGCGCCGGCCGGCATCTGCTCATCAGCCTCTGTCTGCCCGCCGTCCCCAAGCGGCGCTTCCGACCGGGAACTTGTTTCTGAATTCATGCTCCCCGTGGGGAGAGTCGGCCCGGCAGGGCCGGAGAGGGGGCACTGACCTTCCCCGCACGCCGCAGCGTCCGGCCCTTCCGTGCTGCGGGAGGGTGAATTGGGCTTTTCCAGCACGTTCTGAGATAGTTCTTCGGCCGGTTGCTCGTCTTCGTCCATGTCGCATCGCTCCCGCTCTCGATAAGCCTGCGCAATTGTAGGCGCGAGCTCAAAGAGGGGCCAACGTCGCGGATCGGTCACTCGATGCTGTTGGCGAACGCGTTCAGGTCGGCTTCGATTCGCGCCAATCGTTGCGCCATGTCCTGCTTGGTCTGCTCGAGGTCGGCCAGTTGCTCCGCCGGCACGAAGGTGAACAGGTAGAACTTCACCTTGGGTTCCGTGCCCGATGGCCGGATGCCGATGTAGTTGCCCGGTTCGGAAAGGTCGAGCATCACGAGTTCGCCCCGGTGCGCGTCGAGCGGCGTGACTTTGCCCTGGGCATCGCGGCGAGTCAGATTGCCGTAGTCGCGGACGCCGACGACTTCGAGGCCTCCGAGGGAACGCGGGGGCTCCTGCCTCAGACGCGCCATCATGGCCCGCATCCGGGTCATGCCTTCCGAGCCGAGCATGGCCAGGTTGACCGTGTGTTCGGCGTGGTAACCGTGCTGCCAGTACAGCGAATCGAGCTTGTTGTGGAGCGTCTTGAATTCCGAACGGACCTGCGCGGCCAGTTCGGCCATCAGCATGCAGGCAACCGCGCCGTCCTTGTCGCGTGCGTAGGTTCCAACGAGATAGCCGTGCGATTCCTCGAGTCCCAGCACGAATCGCTCAGGGCCCGATTCGTCGACCTGACCGCCGATGTACTTGAAGCCGACGTGCAGGTCCCCGTGCGTTTTGATGCCGTACGAATCGGCGATGCGGCGGATCATCTCGGTCGTGACGAGCGTTTTGACCACGTAGTGCTCGGGGGAAATCGTCTTGGCCCGACTGCGCCGATCGAGAACGAAGTCGGTCAGCAGGGCGCCGAGTTGATTTCCCGAAAAGGTCTTCCATTGGCCGGACTTGTCGGAAGTCACCGGCGCGGCGCATCCCATTCGGTCGCAGTCGGGGTCCGTGGCGAGAATCAGATCGACGCCCGTGGCCTTGGCCTGTTCGATGATGCTGTCGAAAACCTTCGGGTTTTCCGGGTTGGAGACGTGTCCCGGCACATTGGGAAAGTCGCCGTCCGGTTTGGCATGCGGGGCGAACACCTCGGCGTTGGCGAACCCGTCGGCGGCCAGCGCGGGGCACACCGCCGAGGCGCCGACGCCGTGCAGCGGCGAGTACAGGATCTTCACGTCGCGCGGTCCCGGGAACTGCTGCGTCCGCACTTTGTCGATGAAGGCGGCGTCGACTTCCGCCGTGCAGATTTCGACCCGGCCGTCGCTCACGGCCTTGTCAAACGGCGCCTGATGGATCTCCTGCACCCGCATCACCTCGTCGATGATGGCCTGATCGTGCGGCGGAAGCACCTGACCGCCGGTCGACCAGTAGACCTTGACCGCGTTGTCGCTCGGAGGGTTGTGGCTGGCCGTCACCATGATGCCGCAGTCGCACTGCTTGTATCTCACGAGGAACGACAGTTCGGGCGTGCTTCGATAGTCGTCGAGGAAATAGACCTTAAATCCCGATGCGACCATGATGCCGGCGCACAGTTCGGCGAAATGTCGGGAATTGTGCCGTGTATCGTAGGCCAGCGCGCACGAGAGCGAGCCCTTCGCGCCCAGATACGATTTGACGTAGTTCGCCAGGCCCTGTGCGCTCTCGCCGATCGTGCGGTCGTTGATGGCGTTGCAGCCGATCGGGTACATGCGGCCGCGGCGGCCGCCCGTGCCGAAGGGGATCACCGTCCAGAAGGCGTCGTCGAGTTCCTTCCACTTGCCCTGGTCCACATGCTCGACGATCCGGGCGACGTACTCGGAGTAGCGAGGTTCGGTCAGCCAGCCCCGGATGTTCGTTTCGGCGCCGGGGGATAGCTTTCCGGAAGCCGCCGCTTCGGAGACTTGACGTAGCGTTGCCTGCACATCGAGGGCTTGGTTCCGCGACATGGCGAGAATGCTCCTTGCGACCGGGCTGGATCGGTTGTCATCTGGAACGTCAGTGACGCAGCCGCGACCGGCGGAAAACGTCGAGCGGATTCGCCCGTTTGCACCGCGGATTCCGCGGGTATTGGTTCCGGCCGGCCTTGGCTTCGGGAATCCGATTGTAGGGTCATTATCCGCTGACCGGAAGGCGGTGAAACTGTATAACGATGCTCGTGCAGAGCCGTTCCCTTTGTGGCACAAACCGTCAATCAAGGAACATCGCGATGAAAGAGCCGATCATCAGCGTATCGGGTTTGCGCGGCGTAATTGGAGAAAGCCTGACGCCCGATCTGGCCATGCGGTTTGCGGTCGCATTCGCCAGCGACCTTCAGGCCGGTCCCATCGTGCTGACTCGCGACGGTCGGGGGAGCGGGTGGATGCTGGGCGAGGCGATCCGCGCGGGGCTGTGCGCGATCGGTCGCGAAGTCCTCGACGGCGGCGTCGCCGCGACGCCGACCACGGGCGTGCTGGTGCGGGAACGCTCGGCCGCCGGCGGCATTCAGATCTCGGCCAGCCACAATCCCGCACCGTACAACGGTATCAAGCTGTTTCACGCCAAGGGCCAGGTTCTAGACGCGGTCTCCGGCGAAGCCGTGCTGCGTCGATTCCGTGCGGGCGAATACGCATGGGTGGACCAGGCGCGGCTGGGTAAAGTGACCGTGGCCGAGGATACGCTTTCGCATCACCTTCGGCTGGTGCTTTCCACGGTGAACGTCGAGCGGATCCGCGCCCAGCGCTACCGCGTGCTGCTCGATTCCAACGGAGGCGCCGGAAGCCTGCTCGGCCATCGCTTGCTTGAAGCTCTGGGATGCCGGATTACGCAACTCGGCGGCGAGCCCAACGGGCACTTTGCGCATCCGCCCGAACCGACGCTCGAGAACCTGACGGAAGTTCAGAAAGCCGTGGTTCATGCACCGGCGAATATCGGTTTCTGTCAGGACCCCGACGCCGATCGCCTTGCGTTGATCGACGAAACGGGCCATTACATCGGCGAGGAATATACGCTCGTGCTTTGCCTCGACCATGTGCTGCGCACGCACCGCGGCCCGATCGTCACCAACTGCTCGACCAGCCGCATGTCGCAGGATATTGCCCAGCGCTACGACGTTCCCTTCCATCGCAGCGCGGTGGGCGAAGCCAACGTCGTCGGGTTGATGCAGCGCGAAGGGGCCGTTTTCGGCGGCGAAGGAAACGGGGGGCCCATCGATCCCCGCGTCGTCTACGTGCGGGACAGCTTCGTGGGCATGGCGCGCGTGCTTGACGCGATGGCCGAACGCCAGATTCCCTTGAGCCAGTGGGTTCGCGAATTGCCGCGCTACGCCATCCACAAAACCAAGGTCACGCTCGAACCGCAACAGGTCGGCGCCGCGCTGGACGCATTGCAGCGCGGCTTCGCCGATGCAACGCCCGATCGTCTCGACGGACTGCGGCTGGATTGGCCCGATCGATGGCTGCTCGTTCGGGCCAGCAACACGGAGCCTATCGTGCGCATCGTCGCCGAAGCCCCGCAACTCGGACAGGCCGAGGATCTCTGCCGAAGGGCCCGCTCGATCCTCGCGGAACTGGCGTGATGAGATTCGTGGAATGCGAATGCCAGTAGACGGTATGGGCGGTAGACGCGGACACCCAATCGTGGGTTGAAACCCACGGCCACCTTCATGCCGTCGCTACGAGGCTCCGGACTCCGGACTCCAGACTCTTATTCAGCCTGCGGCGACGGCGGTTTGGCGAATGTTCGCGAACCGAAGGTCCGCTCCCGGTAAAGGACGAGTGCGTGAGTCGCGTGATAGACCGCGCCGCACTCCAGCGGCAGGTCCCGCGTCGTGTGCAGGATATCGCACAGCGCGACGGCCGCCCGCTTGATCCACGGAGCTTTCGCTTCTTCATCCGAGGAGGCCAGCATGACGAATTCGAGGATGTGCCCCGTAGCTGTGAGGTTTTGGGCCAGATCCGCCGAGGTGCCGGGACGCGAGTCGAAGAACCGCGTCGAGAACGTACCGTCGGGATTCTGCAAGCGCTGAGTCAACGCAATCGATGATCGAATGCGCTCATCGGCCTTCGCCCAAACGCCCTCCAGTCGCCCGCCCTGGCTCAGGTGCCGGTTCAGGCTCACGGCCATTCCCATCAAGCGATGCGTGCCTCCGCACGCGCTGGTCGTTATCTCCTGGTCCAGTTCAATCTCCATCAGCCGCTCGATGCTCCATTCCTGGCCGTCCATCGCCTTCCACTTGGCCGATGTGGGCAGGTAGGTGGTCAGGCCGACCAGCGTCCAGCTGTATTCCCGCATCACGTTGCGGGGCAGGTCCCACTGCACCTGCGAAACATACTCGGACATCGTGTAGGTCCGGCCGCCGACCACCAGCTTTTCGTCCGGCTTCAATCCGCACTGAGCCAGCAGCGCGAGCCACTGATCCTGATGACCCTGTCCCGTCTTGGTGCCGGCTTCAACGACGGCTCGCAGACCGTGATCGCCGGGCTCCATCGTCCAGCCTTTCATCTTGCCGCCCTGCAGCAGATAGTCCACCGCAAAGACCTGCTTGCCGCCTTCCGCTTCGATCCGGAACTCGCGGCCAAACGCAAGCACGCCGTGGAGAATCTGCCACGCTGCGTGGTCCTGAAGATTCAATCGCCGCGTGTAGGACTCGTCGAGCGTTTCGTCGAGCAGCTGGCGCAGGGCATCTCCCTCAGGCAGTTGCTGTGCGGCTTCCTTTCCGGACGGTTCCTTGTCAGAGGGGCGTGTCGCGGTGCGCTGATCGCAACTCGCCAGCCCCCATGTGCATGCGGTCAGCATCGCCGGGGCGATCAGGCGATTAAGCCACTTTGAGTATTGCATGGCGGTTTCTACCTCAATTGCTGCTGCGACTTTCGATGCCGCCGCGTGTACGGACACAACCCGGGCAGTGATCGCGGGACGCAAAGATCGATGGCGAAATACTTTGGGTTGCTGAAATCGACTCTCAATTGCGAAATCGAAATGCCCACGAGGAAAGAATAACACGGGAAGAGCGCCGGGCAACGCGTGCCGAGGGGGAAAGTGGCCCCCGTGCGCGCGGCCGGTTGTTTCCGCGGGTTGAAATCCACGTCAACGCAGGATGAAGAAGCGATGCCGGAAAAAAGCTAGGCACCCCGCCGTGGGTTGAAACCCACGGCCGAATGTTCGCATTCTCCTCCACCACTACCGTCCACCGTCCTCCGGCCGGTCACGTGCACTTGCCAACGCGGCAGCGGGGCGAACAATATCTAAAGAACGAGTTGCGTGATACGAAGACAGATAAAGGCCCGACTCGAGGACCATGAAATGCCGATGCCGCTTTTCAACTTTCAGCTGCTGCTGTTCCTGGCGCCTGCAATCCTGCTGGGGATCATTGCCCAGATCATGGTGCGTTCGGCCTACGCCCAGACACAGCGTCTTGCGGCCAGCATGACCGGGTTCGCGGCGGCGCGTCGCATGCTCGATGCGGCCGGTTTGAATTCGGTAGATATCGAGCAGATACCCGGCACGCTCAGTGATCATTATGACCCATCCCACAAGGTCCTGCGGCTGAGCACCGACGTGTTCCACGGTCGCTCGATCGCATCGGTCGGCATTGCCGCGCACGAAGCCGGCCATGCGTTGCAGGACGCTCAGCGTTACGCTCCGTTGGTGATCCGCAACGCGGCCGTGCCGCTGGCCAGTTTCGGAAGCAGCGCGGGAATGATCCTGATCATGCTCGGTGCCGCCATGGCGGCATCTTTTGTGCTTTGGGCCGGCATTATCCTCTTCGCGGGCGTCGTGTTTTTCCAGTTGGTGAACCTGCCGGTTGAGTTCAACGCGAGTTCCCGCGCGAAAGAGCAGTTGGTGCAGCTGGGGATCATCGACCAGAACGAGTTGCCCTACGTGCGCAAGGTGCTTAACGCGGCGGCTCTCACCTACGTGGCCGCGACGCTCCAGTCGCTCCTGACGCTGATCTACTACGTGCTGGCTTTCACGGGAAGGCGCGACGAATAGCCGCAGTTTTGCACAGGCGGGAATCGCGGTTTTTCGCGCGGTTTTTCCGCTGATTGACGGCTTGCTTGGCCGCCGTTACGATACATGCCCGCATTATTTCGATGGCGGATTTCGCGCTGCGCGAACAGCCGCGGGCGAGGCCTCTTCGGTGCCTCCGGCCGCGTTTCGGCAAATATCAAAAGGAGCGACTCCATGTCACAACGGCCTCTGAATGTCGGTCTGGTGGGCGGTGGCGGCGGCGCGTTCATCGTGCAGCCTCACCAGAAAGCGATTCACATGGACGGCACGCGGCGCATCACCGCGGCCGCTCTGCATCCCGATCCCAAGGTCGCGATGTCTGAAGCCGCCAATTGGCCGTACCCGATCCAGGGCTACACCAGCTACGACGAGATGATCGCCGTCGAGAGCAAAAAGCCGGTGGGCGAGCGGGTGGACTACGTGCTGATCGTTACGCCGAATCACGTCCACTTCGACCCGGCGATGAAGTGCATCCAGGCGGGGATTCCCGTATTCTGCGAGAAACCGCTCACCGTGACGGTCGAGGAATCCGACAAGCTGGTCAAAGCCGTCCAGGAAAAGAAGATTCCGTTCGGCGTCGCCCACACGTACCTCGGACACTGGACCAGCCGCTTCTCGCGCCACATCGTGACCAGCGGTCTGATCGGCGAAGTGCGCTGGGCCGATTCGTACTACATCCAGGGCTGGCTGGCCGGACGGACCGAAGACACCGGTTCGATCCAGGCGGAATGGCGGGTTGATCCGAAGCGGGCCGGCGCCAGCTGCTGCGGCGGCGACATCGGCACCCACGCGTTGATGCAGCTGCGCTACGTCACCGGTCTGAACGTCACCCGGGTCCAGGGCCATCTGGAGACGTTCGTTGCCGGCCGCGCGCTGGACGACCACTTCACGACCTACTGCCAGCTGTCCAATGGCGGCAAGGCGCTCGTCCGCGCGACGCAGATCGCGATCGGTCACAAGAACGACCTGGGTATCGAGGTGAACGGGACGAAGGGCACGCTGCAGTGGCGGCAGGAATTCCCGGAAGAAGTCGTCATCAAGTTGCCGAACCAGCCGGACCGGACTTACTTCCGGGGCGCCGTGTCGGCCAACGACGGTTTCTTGAAGGACCTGCCCGCGGACCTCATGGCGGAACCGACCATTCCGCCGGGACATCCCGAGGCATTCCACGACGCCTTTGCCCGCCTGCACCGGTGTTTCGAGCAGGATGTGCGGGCGTATCAGGACGGCAAGCCGTTCACGTGCGATGGTGCCAAGTATGCCAGCGTCGCGGACGGGCGTATGGGGCTCGCCTTCGTCGAGGCGGCGGTCCGCAGTGCCCAGAAAGAAGGAGCGTGGGTAGACGTGACCTGATGCGGTTCGCCGCAGGGGCAGTCTTTGATCGATACACTGGCGGTCGCAAGACCGCCAGTTGCGTTTCCCAGGGCTTCGGTTACGCGCCCCGTTTGCCGGCACGGGCGCAGTTGCCAGCGGCGAGGGTCCCTCTTACATTACACGTGGCGGCGGTATGGCTCGAACTCGCTGTGCGATTTCAAAGGAACGAGGCCAATGTACAGGCGATGGATGCGACGTCCGTGGTTCGTTTTGTTTCTGGGGGTCTCGCTGGGTGTGACCATCTGCGCGGCGGCGCTCGTCGGATTCCTTGCGGGACGACAGACCGGCGGCCGAATTCAGCTGCCCGAAACTCTGCTGCACGCGAGCGCGACCGAGAGCGGCGATACGATGGCCATCGCCACGGGGCTGATCGATGAAGGGGTCGAGGGCCTGTTCATCCTCGATTTTATCACCGGGAATCTCCAGGTCGCCGTCATCAATCCGCGTACCGGCCAACTGGGCGGGCTGTATTTCCACAACGTGGCCGCCGACCTCGGCACTCAGCAGGGCAAAGCGCCGAAGTATCTCATCGTGACCGGCGAGTACATGTACCGCTCGTTCACGGGCAACGTGCGTCCCGCTCAGAGCATCGTTTATGTCGCCGATGCTACTTCGGGCAATTATGCGGCCTACATGCTCCCGTGGGACCGTCAGGCGTCGTCCTACAATTTTGCCCAAGTCAATCCGATGATCGTGCTTGGCAGGGGCAAGGCCAGAAACGTGCCTGTGGAATAAGTGAATCGGGCCAATGAGAATCGTCTTGAACGGCGAGCCTCGCGACGCGGCGGACAACCTCCTGTTGTCGGAGTTGCTCGTCTCGCTGCAGTTGGATTCCAGTCGCGTTGCCGTCGAAGTGAATGAGAAGATCGTGCCTCGCGCCCGGCACGCGACGCACAGTCTAAAGGAAGGCGACAGGCTGGAAGTGGTCACGTTCGTAGGGGGAGGATGAGTCGATCATGGGCAATTGCGGATCGGGCGACGGCTGTGCAACCAGGAACTTCGATCAACCGCTTCGGCTGGGCAGCCATGTATTCCAGAGCCGCCTGATCGTCGGGACTGGAAAGTACTCGACGTATGAAGCGATGCGCGAGTGCCTCGACGTGTCGGGCACCGAGTGCGTGACGGTCGCGGTGCGGAGGGAACGGCTGGTCGATCAGCAGGGCCGCAACATCCTCGACTTCCTCGACCTGAAGCGATACACGCTGCTGCCCAACACGGCCGGCTGCTTCTCGGCCGAGGACGCCATCCGCACGGCTCGCCTCGGACGCGAGCTGCTGCTCAACCTCGAGAACCCCGGCGCGGATTGGGTGAAGCTCGAGGTGCTCGGCGACAAGAAGACGCTGCTGCCCGACCCGGTCGCCACGCTGCAAGCCACTGAGCAACTCGTGGCCGAGGGATTTCGCGTGCTCTGCTACACGACAGACGATCCAGTTACGGCCAAGCGGCTCAAGGAGGCCGGCGCGACTTCGGTCATGCCCGCCGGAAGCCCGATCGGCTCGGGGCAGGGAGTGCTCAATCCCAACAACATCCGGATCTGCCTCGAGTACCTCAAAGACGGCGACCCCGACTACCCGGTGATCGTCGATGCGGGAGTCGGCACGGCGAGCGACGTGACGATTGCGATGGAGTTGGGAGTGGACGGCGTCCTCCTGAACACCGGCATTGCGCACGCCCGCGACCCGCTCGGGATGGCCCGCGCCATGCGGGCGGGCTGGGAAGCGGGACGTCTGGCCTATCTCTCAGGCCGCATAGCAAAGCGTTTGTACGCGACCGCAAGCAGCCCCGAAGAGGGAGTCATCGGCGCGACTCGGCGGTAGGGCAGAGCTGACGACTGCGTGTGATGGTTGGTCCGTCTTGCACTGGCACAGCCAGTGGCACTCGGAAAGGGGCAGGGATAGCAGACGATTACGTCGAGCAATTCGCTCGTGTGCCACTAGCTCTGCCAGTGTCGTAGTACGGGACTCACGACCGAATCCGTTGAATCAGACGTGTAATGCGTCGAGTTAAGTCTGGTCAACGGCCTGGAACACTGGCAGAGTCGGTCGCATTCATTCCCCCTTTTCACATCGGCCCGTTTTGCGCCGGGCGGAACTGCTGAACGCCTTTCAGGGTCGATGGCATGTACGTGGGCTGGCCTGTGGCCAACAGGTAGAACACGGCCATGAACAACCCCGCGAAAGGCACAACCAGGATCGCGCCCACTGCGCACGTGCACAAAGTCACGATGCCGCCGAGCACGCTCATCAGCAGTCCTCCGAGAAAGGCCGTCATCTTGTTGCCGGCCATGTAGGTCGCCGACCCGCGAAACGCCTCTCCCACACTGGCGTCCTGGTCCACGATGAACACGATCAGGAAATAGAACCGCAGGGCGACAAGGACGACCACGACCAGAGCCAGAATGCCGCCGATCACCAGCGCCGGCACGAAGATCCTCGGGTCCTGGGTAATGATCGCCAGCAGGCCGGGGGCGAGGAACACCAGAGCGATCGACATCAGCAGCAACTGGAAGAGCAGTGACGCGGCCAGGCCCCTGAGATAAAACGGGCCGCCGCTGAAGAGATCGTTCAAACGCGCTTCGCCGGTCCGCGCCAGCCTCAGTGCGAATATTGTCAGGCCCATCTGGAAAAAGGTGTTTACCAGGAAGGCGATCAGTTGCTGGCCGAGTATCGCTACTCCGGTTATGACCGGATCGTTCATGGCCTGCAACGCTCCGCCGGCAATGTTGTTCGCCATGCCGACGCCGAACGAGATCGCCATGAATACCAGTCCGAACAAAGCGCACTGGCCGACCTGCGTCTGGAATATCGCCCACGTCCGGTTGAACACCTCGTCCACCGCCACGCGTTGCTGCGACATCTGCCCCGCCGTGGCCTTGGCCGGCTGGAATGCGGCAAACGCGCTGGGTGAGGCGTACGGGTTCGTCGGGTCGAATGCACTCGGCGCCGGTGCGGTTCCGCCTTCGTCAAACCTCTGGAATCCCTGGAAAGACGCCTCGCTCGGCCGGAATTCCGGCGGCGCCGGCGCTGATTCCTGTGCAGGTGCTGATGCGCCCGGCACATCGACAATCGTCCCGCACTGCGGGCATTTGGCCTTCTTCCCTGCGCTTTCGTCAGGCGTTCGCAGTTTTCTGGAACAACCGGGGCAAATGAATTCAACGGGCATATCGGGTCAAGCTCCCGGGGGAGGTGCGGGCACGCCGCCCATGAGATTAAACGCGGACAACAACATGAAGGCAATCAGGCCGCAGACTACCGCACACACGATGCCGGGCAGCAGGACGGCGAGTGCCGCCTTTCCGCCCGATGTTTCGTGGGCTGCATACAGCCCGATGATCATCGTCACCGTGAATGACACGGCGCTGACCAGACCGCCGCAGGCCGGAATGAGCTGGTACATGGCCGTGGCGCCGAGCGAATAGCAGGCCACGCGGAACGTCGTCTCGAACGTATGATTCGCCCCGCCGATGGCCGCCAGGCAGAGGTGGAACAGTCCGCCATAGAGAAAAGCGCCAATGACCGCTCCGATGGCGGAAGCGATCAATCCGCCCACCAGTCCGCCCCCGATCGAGATGCCGACACGCAGGGCGATCTGGCCCAACGGCACTTCTCCCTGGGCCCGGCTAATGAGGATCAGCAGCATTGTGATCTGGAATGCGAAGTTGTATGCCAGCGTTATGACGGTCCCCAGCATGGCACCCGAGATGCAGAACTGCAGCGGCTTTCCCAGGCCGCCGGTGCGGTGCATCTTGTAGAAAGCCTGCGTCGGGGAGAACAGGACCATCTTTACCGTGGAGCCGAATGCGGACTCGTCCGCTCGGTCCCAGGGCAGTCCGGATCGTTTGGGCTTTTTTTCATGTCCCGCCGAGCGCGATCGCGACGGTGCGTAGGACGATTCGTACGGGTTGCCCGGCGAGAAACTCGCCGGCGCTCCGCCGCCCATCAGTGGATCCATGCCCATTCCGGCGAACGGATCGTTCGCCGCACCGCCCGCTCCCGGAAGCTCGGCAAACAAATCATTCAGCCCGCCGCCCGGAAGAGGTGTTAACCCTCCGCTCGGCAGAGGCGTCAAACCGGATGAGCCGATCGGCGTCAGGCCGCTCGAGGATCCCGGCAAGGTCACGATCGCTCCGCAATGCGGGCACTTTCCGCGGCCGCCCGCCGACGACGCGGGAATGCGTATGGCCTTCTTGCAGGACGGGCAGGTGAACTGATTCGGTGCGGCCGGAGCACTCGCGGCTGCAGGCTTCGGCGATGCCGCGGTGGATGCCGCCGGGACCTGCATTACGCTGTTGCAGCCCGGACATCGCGCTTGCTTGCCCACACTCGACGAAGGAACACTCAACGTGCGGTTGCACGCTCCGCAGTTAAACCGAATCTGAGTGCCCGCGCCTGGCGAGGCGGCGCTGGGGGCCGCCGGTGCCGCAGACGCCGCCGCCGGGGAAGCCGACTCTGCGTTCGCAACGGAACTGATCGGGATCTGCACCTTGGTTCCGCATTGCGGACATTGCCCTTTTCGCCCCGCAGTGGCATCAGGCGTGCGCATCAGTTTGCCGCAACCGGGACAATAGAATTCGATTGGCATGCGACGCTCCGTAACAGCGACAAGCTCCCGCCGCGAATGAACAGGCGGCCGAAATGCCCATGATAACAGAAAAAATTCCGATTTCCGGGGGTGAAGTCCTGAATGCGAAAATTGCGGGCCCACCAGTCCGCCCAAGAATTGCGGCCTAAGTAGGGCGGTTTGCTCAAGCTGTGCTGCGAAAGAGAAGGGTAGTCAGTGAACGGGGCAAATCGGCCGTTTTCAAAACAATCCGCTGCTGGTATCGTGGCTGCAGCATGCTCACCCCTCATGATGTGCTTGGTCCGAGCGGTCGCATCGCCGCCCGCCTGCCGAACTACGAGCATCGGCCTCAACAACTCGAAATGGCCGACGCCGTTCTTGCTGCGCTCGATCGAGGCAAACATCTGCTGGTTGAAGCGGGAACCGGAGTCGGCAAGAGCTTCGGTTACCTGGTCCCTGCCATCCTCCGGACCGCAGCAGCGGAGGAACCGCCGCCCGATTCTCCGCGCAAGAAAAAACGCGTCATCATCTCGACCCACACGATCAGCCTTCAGGAACAGTTAATCCACAAGGATATACCGTTTCTGCGCAGCGTGTTGCCGATCGAGTTCACCGCGGTGCTCGTCAAGGGACGCCGGAATTACCTCAGCCGGCGAAGGCTCGATGCCGCACTGGGCCGGTCCAAGAGCCTGTTCCAGGAAATGCAGGAATTCGACCACCTTCAACAGATCCGGGACTGGTCGAAGAGCTCCGCCGACGGATCGTTGAGCGATCTGCCGTTCCGGCCCTCAAACGTCGTATGGGACGAAGTCGCAAGCGACAGCGGCAACTGCATGGGCCGCAAGTGCCCGACCTACGGCGACTGCTTCTATCATGCGGCGCGGCGCCGAGTTCAGCATGCCCAGATTCTGGTGGTTAACCACGCACTCTATTTCAGCGACCTGGCCCTCCGCCGCGTCGGGGCGAGCATCCTCCCGGATCATGACATGGTCGTGTTCGACGAAGCTCACACGATGGAGGCCGTGGCCGGAGACCATCTCGGGCTCGGCGTGAGTTCCAGCCAGATCGAATACACGCTGGGCAAGCTGTACAACGATCGCACGAACAAGGGCCTGCTCGTTCACCACAAACTGGCCGCTTCGCAACGTCAGGTTCAGCACTGTTACGAGGCCTGCGGGATTTTCTTCGACCGGCTGCTGGAGTGGCACGAGCAGCGCAAGGCGGGCAATGGACGAGTGCGCAGTCCCGGCGTCGTGCCGGATTCTCTCACGGGTGATCTGATCACGCTTGCCGAGATGGTCAAACATGACGGCGAGCGATTGGAGAACGAGTCGGATCGTCAGGATCTCACCTCCGCCAGCGACCGGCTCGAATCCATGGCGGGGGAAATCCAGCAGTGGCTGGGCCAGCGCATCGACGACACGGTCTACTGGCTGGATGTCAGCCACAGTCGCCGGAGGCAGCCCCGGATCACCATGTCCGCCGCACCGATCGACGTCGGACCCGCGCTGCGCGAACACCTCTTCAACCGGCTGCGCAGCGTCGTTCTGACCAGCGCCACGCTTTCCGTGGGGCGAGAGCCTTCGTTCGAGTTTCTGAAGCAGCGGATCGGACTCACCCAGTGCAATTCGGCTCGCCTGGGCAGTCCATTCGACTACCGGCGCCAGGCCAAGCTGATCACGCTCCATGGAATGCCCGACCCGAACTCCGAGAAGAACGCGTACGAGCGGCTCTGCGCGGCCATGATTCGGCGCTACGTTGCCCGAACCGACGGGCATGCGTTCGTGCTGTTCACCAGCTACGACATGATTCGGCGAGTCGCAGAGATGCTGACTCCATGGCTGGCGAGTCGCGACCTGGCGCTCTACAGCCAGGCCGAGGGAGTCCCGCGGGGAAAGATGCTGGAGCGTTTCAAGGAGAATCCCCGCGCCGTGCTGCTGGGCACGGACAGCTTCTGGCAGGGCGTCGATGTGCCGGGCGATGCGCTGCAGAACGTCATCATCACGAAGCTCCCGTTCAGCGTGCCCGACCAGCCGCTGCTCGAGGCCCGCCTCGCCGCGATTCGCGCCGCCGGCGGCAATCCGTTCTTCGACTACCAGTTGCCCGAGGCCGTGATCAAGCTGCGCCAAGGCTTCGGGCGACTCATCCGAACCCGAGACGATCACGGCATCGTCGTGCTGCTCGATCCCCGTATCCGCACCAAGCCCTACGGTCGCTGGTTCATCGAATCATTGCCCGAATGCGACTGGGTGGAGGAGTCGGTCTACGGCGAGGACGATCAGGATTTCGTGAGCTGAAGCCGCGAGAGCCAGTGCCACACGAACGAGTTGCTCAACTTGTTCTTTCACTCTGCCAAAGCAACTTCAGCAATCGGCCCCGCAGTCCTTCAACGGCGCGTGCCCGATGCGTCAGGCAGGATGCGGCCGCTTCGCCGATTTCCGCGAGAGTGCGGTGATACTCCGGGATTTCGAACAGGCTGTCATAACCGAAGCCGCCCGTGCCGGCCGGTTCGAACAGGATTCGGCCTCGACACGATCCCGACGACTCTGCCGCGATCGTTCCCGCGGGGTCCGACAGCGCCAAATGGCAGACGAATCGCGCGCTGCGAGCGGCCAGCTTCACATGCGCGAGGTTCTTCAGCAGCAGCTCCCGGTTGCCGCCGGCCTTGGCATTCGGGCCGGCGTAACGGGCCGACCGGATTCCCGGATCGCCGCCGAGTGCGTCTACTTCCAATCCCGTGTCGTCGGCCAGAACCCACTGGTTCAATATCAATGCGGTGGCTGCGGCCTTATGCCTCGCGTTTTCGGCGAAAGTCGTTCCGTCTTCGTCCGGCGCTGGAGTGTTTGGATAGTCCCCGAGGTCCCGCAGTGCGAACGGCTCGCCGGCAAGCAGTTGCCGGAATTCGCGGGATTTTCCGGCATTAGTCGTGGCCAGAACAAGCGTTACCGATGCTGCCATGGGGTTTCTCTATCTTCGTCGAGCCATCCGGCTCCACATGTGACTGTCAGCTTCCGCAGGACGGTTTGACTGGACCTTCCTGTATCCTCGAGGCGCGGCGGTGAATGCACGGTCGGATTGTAACCGATCACGTGGTGGACCGGTTCTAGAAGATAGCGAGCGGTCGAAGCCAATCGAGTGGTGAAAACTCAGTCGCGAAGTGACGGCCCTATCAAAGCCGACTGGGCAAGACGACGCGAGCATTGCGAGCGTGGTCGCAGCCCAGGGTACACTTACGATATGAAAGGTAGCCACAACGTGGCGGCCGTAACCCCTTCGCGTCATCATTAGCGCCGTCCTTTCAGGACTCGGAGCTTGAATGGGGTGGGCGTAACCCGGGGCTGCGTCAAATCTCGCTGCGCTCGGCTTGCCTGCGCCCCGGGCTTTGATAGAGCTGTCCCTTCGGGACGGAAGATCGTCGATTACCTTTGACTTTGGACGGCCTGCGTGACCTCCCCGTGAATTGTTACGGTCGGATTTGGAAATCCGTTCTACGGGGATATCCATTCCGCCTGAATGACCGGTGCTGTTGCCGACCCCTGTCGCGCAGCGGCCGGCAATCACTAGAATGACTTCATTGATTTTCTGCAACGACTTTTCCGCGGACTCATCCCATGTCGGACTCGGCAACAGACGCCCACGAAGGCGAAGTAAACAGGCAGGACGATCGGCAGCTCGAGCTCCTCGCACCCGCGGGCGACGAGGCGGCTCTGAAAGCGGCTCTGAATGCCGGTGCCGATGCGGTCTATTTCGGCTTGACCGTGCTCAACGCGCGGCGCCGCGCCCGGAACTTCACCTACGATCAGCTGTCGGCAACGGTTGCCGCGATCCATGCGGGCGGTGCGAGAGCGTATCTGACTTTGAACGTGGATATTGCGGAAAAAGAACTTGAAATTGCGGCTCGAGTCCTCGAGGCGGCCCGGGCTGCCGGTTGCGATGCGATTCTCGTTCGCGATCCCGCGCTGCTTGCGCTGCGTGCCGCGTTCCCCGAACTGGAGTACCATTTCAGCACCCAGAACTGCGTGACCAACAGCGCGGATGTCGCTGCCTCCGCGGTGCTCGGCGCGACGCGAACGGTGCTTGCCCGCGAAATGGATCTGACGGAGATCGCCGCAGCCAGCGCGGTGCCCGGCGTCGAGACCGAAGTCTTCGTTCAGGGTGCGCTCTGCTTCTCGGTGTCGGGACGCTGCCTCCTTTCGAGTTGGGTCGGCGGGCGCAGCGGCAATCGGGGTCAATGTGCCAGTCCTTGCCGCGTTCCGTGGTCTATCGACGACCAGTCCGCGGGCACGCCGCTCTCGATGCGGGATCTCTCGGCGATCGACCGGCTCGAAGATCTGCGCAAGGCGGGCGTCCGCTCGCTGAAGATCGAAGGCCGAATGAAAAACGCCGCCTGGGTGAGCCGGGCCGTCTCGCTGTATCGGCGAGCGCTGGCGGGACAGGATCCGCAGGAGCTTGCGGCCGAGGCGGAACGCCTGGGGGCCTACACCGGCCGCGCGCTGACTTCGGCCTACCTCGACGGCGAACGGGCCGGACTGACGGGCGCCTCGGGCCGGTCTTCGTCCGCGGAATCGCCGCCGGACGTGAACGAGGAGGAGTTCATTTCGACCGCTGAATCCCGGTCGCGTGAACGTTCGGTCTACAACCTGGAAATCATGGTCGAGCCCAAGGGCATCGAAATCCGCTGCAATTGCGCCGGCATCGAGGACGCCTGGACTATCCCGAAGACGGTGATCCATCGTCCTCACAAGGCAGTCTCGGTCGAGACCGTCTTTCAGCGGCTCGCGGACGAACCGCTGCATGGCTGCTCCATCTCGGGTATGAGCACGAACGATCCCGAGTTCCTGCTTGTGCCCCGAGCCGTGAATGCCGTCATCTCGCGGATCTCGAAGACGGTGCAGCGCGGCCAGAAGAATCGAAGCGAACTGACCACCGTCAAGCTCCCGCCGGCAGTTCAGGAAGTGATCAGGAAACCGATGCGTTATCCCGGCAGCCAGACACCGCTGGGCGCCCCACCCGATCGCGTCCGCATTGATTTCCAGTCGCTCGACGATTTCCTGGGCAGCATCCGTCCCGCTGGCGGCGCCGTTGTCGACGGGATCAAGGCCGGCCAATTGAGATCAGCCCGCTCGATCTGCCGCCGCGTTCCGCTGGTTGTCTCGCTGCCGTCCGTCTTCTTCGAGAAAGATATCGACGACATTCGGGCATTGCTGGCCGAGTGCGCGCGGGTCAACCA
This sequence comes from uncultured Planctomycetaceae bacterium, assembly GCA_903863885.1. Classification (GTDB taxonomy): domain Bacteria; phylum Planctomycetota; class Planctomycetia; order Pirellulales; family Pirellulaceae; genus CAIPEB01. Next base: position 47,336 of record CAIPEB010000454.1, read on the forward strand.
GACCGTTGAGGTCAACAGTTGGGGCGGCTGGCATCTCGCGAAAGAAGCCGGCGTGCGCATGGAAGGCGGGCCCGGTCTCGCGGTGCTGAATTCGCTTGCTGCCTACGCGCTGGCGAAATCCGGCATTGAATCCGTGACCGTTTCGCTCGAAGGCGATCGCAAGCAACTCGAGGAACTCACGGCACGCTGCCCGCTCCCGACGTCGCTGTATGTCTTCGCCCGGCCGCCGCTGATGATCTCGCGGGCGCAACCGCCCGAAGAAATGGTCAACCAGATGCTCGCCGATCGGCGCGACACGCTGCTGTCGTCCCGGTGCGAACACGGACTGTGGGTGCTGCGACCCGACGAACCCTTGGATTTGCGGAACGTGGAAAACGAGCGGATTCGGGTCAAGCATCTCGTCGTCGATCTGACCGGTTCGCCCGATCCGGTCTACGAGTGGGAACGCAGTCCCGGGCGGGGCAAGCCGGCCTTCCACTTCAACTACGACCGGGGACTCGATTGATCCGTGTCCGCCCCGGGCAGTGTTGATTCACGCAACGTCGAAGTGCGGTGCGTCCATCTTGTCTACCGCATCGCCATGACGTTCATTCTGCTCGAGTGCTTTGGGTGGCTTGTCGACGGCATCGCACGTGCGGAGAGCGATGCGGATCTTTGTAAGGCATGCCCGACTCGCGCCCGCACGCTCTGCCTGCCTTATTCGCTGTTCGCACTGCGGCGACCGGCTAGCATCGATCCGATGACCCCGGCCGCGATGATTCCCAGCACCACGGTCAACAGGTACAGATTGAAGTGCCTGCCAAGTGCCGCCTTCAGCGGCGCTGCCAGGATCATCTTGATGCCCACGACCAGCAGGACGATCGCCAGCGCGATCTTGAGGTACTTGAATTTCTGAACCATGTCGGCCAACACGAAGTACAGCGACCTCAGGCCCAGGATGGCGAAGACGTTGCTGGTGAACACCAGAAACGGGTCCGCCGTGATCGCGAAAATGGCCGGAATCGAATCGACCGCGAAGATCACATCGGTTGTTTCGACCATGATCAAAGCCAGACTCAGCGGCGTCAGCAGCAGCACTCCGGGCTTCGCCCGTTCCAGTGCTTCATCGCGCTCAGCAGCAGCGCCGGGCAGGTCTCCCTCGCGCGCGGCGGCCGAACCGGCGCGGACCACGAAATGCTCGCCGTGGAACCGCGAGGTTACGGGGAACAGCCGCCGCGTGATTCGCACGACGATGTTCTTATTAGGGTCAGTCTGTTCGTCGCGGAAGAACAGCATCTTGATCGCAGTCAGAATCAGAAACGCGGCGAAGACGTACAGGACCCAGTGAAACTCTGCGATCAGTTTTGCCCCGAGTCCGATCATGATGCCTCGCATGATCAGCGCGCCCAGGATGCCCCAGAACAGCACCCGGTGCTGATACAGCGGGGGCACCGCGAAGAAGCTGAACACCATCGCAATCACAAAGATGTTGTCGACACTGAGCGATTTCTCGACAACGTATCCGGTCAGGTACTTTTCGGCAGCCGACGCGCCGTCGTTCAGCTGCCCGTCCACCGGATCCACCGCGAGTCCGAGCCCAAGCCAGTGATGTTCGTATCCGAAATAGACCAGCACGCTGAACGCCAGGCCAAGCGCCAGCCAGACCGCGGACCAGCCGAGTGCTTCCCTGGTGCTGACGATGTGGGCGTGGCGGTGGAACACACCAAGGTCCAGGGCCAGCATCAGCAAGACAAACGCAATGAATGCAACCCAGATCATGCGGCGGTCGCTCCTGGCGGCCGATTCAGGCCGATGTGCTACTTGGACGCCGGTTTGCTGACCGGCGTGAACTGCTTGGGCTTGAACTCGTAATCTTTGCCGAGCAGGTCCTTGAGCTGGTTTCGCTGCACGGGCGTCAGGACCGAGAGCATTTCCTGCTGCGCTTCGGCCCGCAATTGTTCGATCTTCTTTCGCAGATCTTCCTCGACCTCCTCACGCTTGTTGCGGAGTTCCTCGCGCTGCTGGTCGGTGATCTTCAGCAAGTCGGCAATCTGCTTGTTCTCGAGAGCCCGGACGCCGCCGTTGCGCATCTGGGTCTGCATCCTTAACTGCTCGAACCGCTTCATCTGATGCGGAAGCAGAATGTCCTTGATTTTTCCGTCGATGTTCGCGTTCAGGAGGTCCGAGAATTCGCGGATGAAGTCGGTCCGTTTGTCCGCGGGGAGATCGCGAACGGTCTTGCCGAATTCCTGACGGCGAGTCTGCACTTCGTCGCGCAGCTGGCGGAGCTTCTCGCGTTGTTCTTCGACAACCTCCAGCTCCTTGAGCACGTCTTCGTCGTCCAGCCAATTGACGGAGTTTTGCTGAATGCCGCCGCCCGTGCTCATGCCCATGCTGAACGTCATGGCTTTTCCCATCATCATGGGCGACAGGTTGATGCTGGGCATCGGGCCTCCGCCGCTGAGATCGATGGCCTGGATTTCCATCGGCCCGCCGTCCGACGACGCCGACATGATCACGGCGGATGCCTTGAGCGTCGGTTCCGGCGCCGGTTCGTTCGTCGGTTTTTCCTGCGCCGCCGCGGTCGTGAATCCACAGGCCGTCATCAGCAACGCAAACGACACACATCGCAATGGAGTCATCGAAGTTCTCTCCGCCCAATCCGGGAACAGCAGTCCTGCCGCAGCCGATAAAGCCGCGAACGTCCTCTGAACAGGAAGGATAATACAACCCGGCGAAACATGACACCCTGCGGACTCACCGTCAGGTTGTTTGTCGCTCGCGCAACGTCCGGCGACCAACGGCGGGATATTCACCCGATGCGGCGGCATCGCTTGGGGCGGCGGTCCATCCACCCTGCGCTGCCTCAGACGCAGAGATTGGCAACAATGTGGTTCACGGTTGCGAAACACGACAGCCAACGAATCAGAGGGTCGCACGATGGACAAGCATCCACCGCGTTCGTCCAAAGTCAGAGCAAATCCGTCGACGTTCGGTGCCGCGAATCGGTGTGGCGATGCGCACAGGTGCGGCACGACCCACTTGTTGGCCGCGTTCGCATTCATGCGATCTGCCATTTCCTCTCTTACGACTATTCTCGCCGTATTGACTCTTGCGGCGCATCTTCCTGCCGAAGAGGCTCGGACCTGGGACCTGCGGACCAGCGATACCGAAATTCGCATCGGCATATTCGGCGACAAGCCGACTGTGCAGAGACTGGCCGCAGTCGGCTCATCCCACAACTGGATCGCCCGTCCTGTCGCCGTGCCGCTGATGGATAAGGTGTGGATCGGCGATCGCGAGATAACGCTGCAGTGGCGGCCTCAAAACGTGTCTCTCGATTCGGCCTCAGGTTGTCTCACGTTGGCATTCGCGAATGCCGACCCGCAACTGACGCTTCGCTCGGTGTGGCGTGCGCGATCGGGACGCGGCCCGGTCGAACACTGGCTGGAGATCGAAAACCGCTCGGGATCGCGGTTGACGGTCGCCCATCAGGACAGCCTCTCGCTCCACTCGCTCGATCTCGGCGGTCCCGCGACGCTGTGGTGGATCAAGCGCGGAGGCAGCAACGCATCGACCCAGGGCGGCACGTTGAGTCAGTCCGCAGTGCCCGGGTTGGATATCTCGCTGGTCAGCAATTGCGAGGACGGAGCCAGCCCCGTGCCGTGGCTTGCCGTTCAGGCGGAACGAAACGGCGCAGGGATTGAATCGAGCGAAGGCCTGTATGTCGGTTGGGAGTTCTCCGGGTTGGGACGCATCGCAGCGCGTGCACAGTCCGGTTTGCCTCTGCTGCTGGATCTCGATGTCGGCAATCAACCGGAGTTCAAGACCGACGTGATGGCCGGCGAAACGCATCGGGTTCCTGCGGCATTTGTCGGCTGTTATCGAGGCGATCTCGATGAGGGCAGTTACAGTCTGCATCGGTTCGTGGTCGAGAAACTAAGGCCTCCGGTGCCGTCCGGATATCCCGATCCCGTGCTTGCCTACAATCTGTATCTCGATGCGGGAGGCAATCGTGCGACCGAGGCCGATGTGCTTCGCAGCGCCGGATTCTGCGACTCGATCGGATTCGAGGCCTTCATGCCGGACGCCATGTGGTTTCCCGAGACGGGCGACTGGCGTTGGGATCCGGCCCGTTTTCCCCGCGGAGTCGGGCCGATCGAGGAGTTCGTACATCGAGCGGGAGGCAAGCTCGCACTGTGGTGCGCCTGGACGAACGGCGGGATTTCGTCGCATCCCGATGCGTTGAGCGTCCGGGGACCGCAAGGACATCCTGATTGGTTCAATGCCGACTTTGCCGCGGACTGGCAGCCTGGCCCGTTTTACGGAGGGCAACTCTGCCTTGGCTGCGACGAGGCCCGCGACTGGGCGGAAAAGAAAACGAAATGGCTGGTTGGCAATCACAAGCTCGACTACCTGAAGCACGACATCGGTCCGATCGTGACGCGATGCAATCGCACCAATCACCGCCATCGCAATACGGCGGATGCCAGTTACTGGGCAGCGCTCGGCTATTACCAGATCCAGACGCGGTTGCGGCAGGCTTATCCGGACTTGATCCTCGAGAACTGCTCCGGCGGCGGCCACATCAAGGATTTCGGCGTGGCGGCCGTTACGCATTACACGGTGGCCACCGACACGCTGTCCAATCTGCCCAATCGGCAGGCCATGTACGATTCCACATTCGCGATGCCGCCGCTCGTGCTGCAGTGCTACACGTACGACAACTACTATCCGGTGCGCGGCGACAATCCGGGCAATTTTCTCTGGCGAAGTGCGATGATGGGTGCCTGGCAGATCGACCCGACGGACACGGCGAAGTGGACCGAGGAGGAGAAAGACTCCACGCGGCGGTCTGTGGAAATCTATCGCGAATGGATTCGGCCCATGCTGGCCGACGTCAAAGTGCATCACGTGCTGCCGCGCCCCGACGGCGTGCGCTGGGACGGGATGTTCTATTGGAACGAACGTCTTCGTCGCGGCACGCTTTACGTTTGGCGTCCCGAATCGCCTGAATCCCGGCAGACCGTCAAGCTCAAGGGATTGGACGCAACAAAGAGTTACTGGCTGTGGTGCGAGGATGGATCCATCGCGCCGGGCGTGCGTCGCGGCGAAGAACTGATGCGAACGGGATTGGAACTGTGTCTGCCGCAGACCTACGCGAGCGACCTGGTCTTCGTGCAGGATGAATCGCTCGGGAAGCCCGCGGGCCTGGAACTGCCCGGCGATTTTCGTCTGACCGGCGCAAAGACCGAAGCAGGAATCTTCTCGGCATCTGCGCGTTTCCAATGGGGAGCGGCCTCGAACGCAAGAAGCTACAGATTGACCGTGGCAAAGGACTCCGAGTTTCGCGAAGTGATCTCGGGTGCGACAACTGGCAGGCCCGCAGCGGCTCTGGATGGGCTGCCGCCCGGCCAGCCGGTTTTCTGGCGGGTGGAGGCGATTTCGTGGGGCGGTCGCCGCCAGAGCTCGGGGCCGGTCGGAACCTGCATTGTGCCACAGCTCAAGCGGCCTGCCGGGCTGACATTCCTTTCCGATATCCCGTGGCAGAAGGCGACGGCCGGCGCTGACAACCCGGTTCGGCGCGACGTGAACTACTACGGCAAGCCGATAGCGATCAACGGCAGGAACTATCCCAAGGGACTTTGGACCCATGCGTTTCCCGATGCGACGCCGGCCGACATTGTCTACGACCTTCCCTCCGGACAATTCAGGCAATTCAAGTCCGACGTCGGACTCGACGACGCGGCCGCCGGCGGCAGTGTGCAGTTTCAAGTTCTGGTCGACGGCGCGGTGAAAGCCGACAGCGGCGTTCTCCAGTCCCGAAAGATCCACTCGATCCAAGTGGACCTCAGTGATGCGCACCAGCTGACCTTGCGCGTGCTCAACGGCGGCGACGGCCACTCCTGCGACCATGCCGCCTGGGGCGCCGCACGCCTCCTGGCCCCCAACAGCGAAGATCCGCTGGACGAGCAGAAGTAATCGCGTGCTGTAACTCTTTGTTTTTTCCGCCGCGTTATCGTCTTATCCGTGTTTCATCCGTGCCCATCCGTGGCCTCTCCGCCTTTTTCACCGCAGCGTGCCCTCAATCGATTCGCCCGCCGCGAGCGTGATCTCGTAATCCGCGCCGACCTTTTTCACGTCGGGCCGGCTCCATTTCACATCGCGGCCCTGGAAGTTATCCCGCAATCGCACGACGCCGTGCGGTCCAGCGACAATCTGAAACCAGACTGTCTGGCCGTTTTCGCGTCGGGCGGACACGCGGTGGCCTCCCTCGGCGCGGAGATTGTCGAACGATGCTTCATGCCATTGTTCCGGCGTTGCCGGGAACAGGCGGATGACTCCCTTCCAGCTTTGCAGCAGCATCTCGTGGACGGCCTGCGAGGCAAGGAAGTTCCCCTCCAGCGTGAAGGGGCGGTAGCGGAAGTTCGAATAACCGCTGGCCGTTTGATCTCCGTTCGCATGGAATCCGTTCCGCAGGATGAACGCCTTGACGTAGATTTCGAGGTTTCGCAGCGCGGCATCCGCATCGCCTGCGCGCGCGCGAAGGCAGGACATCCACGAGAAACTGTCGCCGCACCACGCGGACGTGCCGAGCTGGTCCCATTGTTTCAGGGACGCGGCAATCATCCGCCGGTCGTTGTCGCCGCCGTCGACAGTGATCAGGTCGAACGGATGGATGCCGATGATGTTCGACAAGTGCCGGTGGCTGAATGTCAGGTCCTCGTTTTCGGAAAGCTTCAGCGTTCCGTCGCCCGTCGAGTAGAAAGGCCCCAGCGATTTCGCGGCTTGAGCCCACTGCTGCGAGGCGGCGGTGTCGCCCGAGGCGGCTGCCATTTCGGCGAGCGAGTCGAATAGCATGCGGATGCAGGCGATGTCGTAATTGCTGTTCGGCTTCAGCCACGCCCGCAAGGTGTTGTCGAACACTTCGGGCGACGAAGAGAGCGGCAGTCGCTGCAGGCCGTCAGCGTCCGGTTTCAGCAATTCACGCAGGCACGTTCCAATTTCCGAGCACCAGGGATATGCCCGCGCCCGCAGGAACTGGTCGTCTCCCGTGTAGCGCCAGTGCAGGTAATACAGATGGCCGATCCATGCGCCCATTGTCGGCGAGAGGCTGTACTGCGGCCATCCACCCAGCGGCTGACCGGCCAGTGTCATCACGCCGGGCACCGCCGCGCCGCCCGTGCCGTAGAAGTCCTTGGCGAACTTGCGAAATGCGGGCAGCAATTCCCAATTGAAATCGAGGAACGACGCGCCTTCGTCAAATCGTCCGGCTGCCTGATAGGCGATGTACGTCATCTGGGTGTTAAGGTCGTTGTGGTAGTCTCCCTTCCACGGCGGAAGCGAATCTCCATCGGCCGTCCACACGCCCTGCAGCGGCATGGGCGGTGCGCCGCGACGCGATGCGGCACCATAGAAGTACTGCACGAGGTAGTACTGCCGCAGAATACCGGCATCCGGAACGGATACTCGCGACTTTGCCCAGAAATCGGCCCACCACTCGGAGTGCGGCTTGAGCAACTGTTCATATCCGGCCGCCAATGCGGTGCTGACTCGCTCTCGCGCAATGGCCACGGGGTCGGCTCCATCCCGCGTCGAGGTAACCGTGAAGGCCAGCAGTGTTGCGTCTCCATCGCGATCTGAAGCGGCTCGTTTTGATGTGACGCACACGCAGTACTTGAGGCCTTGCGCTGCATCCTGAACGAACCATTGCGTGTCTGCGTCGCTTCCTGTTGCGGGTTCGGGGTAATTCAGTTGTTTCACGGACACGGGCGGCTTCAACTGCAGTAGTTTCGGCGCAGCGCCCGGGATGCGCAATACGGCGACCGGTTGTTGCGCGCTGTAAAAAGCGTCGATTTTCGCGCCGCTGGTCAGCCAAGCCCTTCCTTCCGCGGTGGCGAGGTTCAGCTCGAAAGACTGCAGTGTCTGCGACGGATCCAGCGTGATTTCCAGGCGGCCCGCCGGGATCTTTGTCGGATGTGCTCCGCCGTAGTTCATGTCGAAGATCGCGTTGATCTCGTTCTGTTTTCCTTCTTTGACCAGTCGCTGCATGTTGGCGTAGTTGAACTCGGGCCATCGCATTCCGTCGGCCGGGCGTTCGTCCCAGAGATCACCACGGTCGAGCGACAGGCGAATCGTGTGCCCCTCGCCCCAGAGCAGTCCGCCGAGCAGTCCGTTACCTAAAGGCACTGCTTCGTCCCAGGTGGTAATCGGCGCGTCGAGCTTCAGGTTCAGCGACGCTGGCGGAAGCGAGTCCGCCGATGTGCAGAGCAATCCCAGCATCAGGCCCGCGAGCATGCAGTTCATCGTGTCGTTCTCCTTGTCGGGCGTCGGTCCGGTGGGTGTGTCAAAACGTGTTGAAAAATCTAATTCACGCTCGCGCAATGCGGGAGGGTCGGACGCCAAAGCGTCCGGGGAGGCGCAGATCCCCATCTCCGGCACGACTCTTCCCGAGGCGAGAGTGAATTCAAAAGCAGCTTCTCAGTGCGGATCGTGCAACGCGAGGCACAGTATCTTCGGCGCGTATCGTCGGGGCGGTATCATCGGGGCAGTGGCAGGGTGACCCACGCACGCTCGGCCGCGGAACGATACGCGGCGGCCAGGATTTCGGTAGCGGCCGCTGCGAGCTCGATCGGAAACAGGCAGTCTCGTCCCTGCTCGATACAATCGAGAAACGGTGTGATATCCGAAGTCCATGAAGGTGTCCAATCGGGCAGCCAGTTCGTCTTGGGGCGGGGACGATAGGGACTGTCGGGCGCGGGTATCCACATTCCCATCGGGTCGTCCGGGTCGCGCGGCGGAGCGGCCCAGGGTTGAGTATCGCACCAGCATTCCCAACGCGGGCGATGAGCGTCCAGCATGGCGGTCTTTCGCGTTCCGACCAGCGCAATTCGATCCAATCCGCCGGCGGGATGCGATCGCCATCCGGTTCGGCCGGCAGTGATCGTTGCCGTTGTGTTTCCGCCGAATTCCAGCAGGATCTGCCCGAAATCCTCCATGTTCCGCTGTTGATGTTCGGCGAAGTAGAAGTTCCCGGTGGCCGCCGCGACACGGCGCACGCGTTTGCCAACCAAGCGAAGGAGCATCGCCACGCAATACACGCCGATGTTGGTAAGCTCGCGCTTGGAGTCGTCCAGTTCGAAGCGGTCCGGGTTCGCCGATTCTGTTCGCGGTTTGGACAGGTCGGCAGTTCCCGGCGTTCCTTTGGCAAAACAGAGTTCACTGTGGACGGCCTGAATGTCACCTAGTTGCCCGGACTCGACAATTTCCGCGGCTCTTCGGGCCGGCTCCCAATGCAGCATCGTCATCATCTGCGCGACGATGCCGGTCTGGCGGATCTCGCGCGCGATCGCATCAGCTTCGTTGACCGAAGCACACAGCGGCTTGTCGAGATACAGGTGCTTTCGAGCGCTGGCCGCGTTGATGATGATGCGAGCCCTTCGTTCGGGCTCGGCACAGATGCTCACGATGTGCACATCCGGGCGGCGAATCGCGTCGTGCAGGTCAGGCAGCAGCGGAATTCCAAGTCGGCTGGCGAGAGCCGCATTACGTTCCCTGCGCCCGGCGGAAACGTCCTGCTCGTCGGTCACGCCGATCAATCGGCACCGCGGGTCAGCGGCGAATGCGCTTGCATATCCGGGCTGGTGAGTGAATTCGCCGGCGACGAGCAACACGCCGTAGGGCGGAAGTTGTGCTGGGCGCGACAGGCGTTCGATTCGAAGCTTTTCGCTTCCGCCTCTGCTTGTGACCCCAGACTCCGGACTCGAGACTCCGGACTCGAGACTCCGTTCTCCTGACTCTGTTCCTTCCATACCAGCGAACTGCCGGCTGGCCAGTGCATTGCGAAGTGCAGCGAGCAGCTTCTCCTGGGAACGAGTTTCAAGATTCACTCTCGCCTTGGAGAAAGTCGGCTCGGCAGTGCCGCAGAGGGGGCATTGACCCTCCCCGGGTGCTTTCGCGTCCGACTCTCTCGCGTCGCGGGAGGGCGAATTGGGTTCATCATGCACTTGGTGGTGCTTGACGGGGCTCGAACGGGTGTCGTCGCCGGTTTGCTTCCTCGGCAGGGTGCCTGATTCCCAGGCCAGAACTCCTCGGTTGCCGAATAGTTCGCAATGTGACGGCGCGACAGGATCGTCGCTTGCGGCTACGGAGGCAATGAGGCATGAGCCGTTGCGGCAGACGAGCAGGGCGGCAAGCGGTCCTGATTGCGAATCGCCGTGGGCCGCGATGGATTCGGGTTCACTGCGCAGCCACTCGAGTCCGGCGGACAGCAGTCGCGTCAATTCGATATCGGCTTGCGATGATTGCCGCGGAAAGCTCGAAATCATTCGGGCCGCGACGGGACGGCCCGCATCGTCGCGTTGGACAACGGATTGCAGTGCCTGGATCAAAGGGTCATTGCTGTCCATGCGGCAGCTCCGCTTGCTGTCTTGCCGGGACTTGCGAGAGGTGCGAACGGGGGCGAGTGCAACAAGGCTGACTTAGGGCGACGGCGAGATTTCCTGGGGGCCAGCGTCCAGTACGACGCGAGTGTCGAAGATCAGATCGTGAATGCTCCGGCGGTTGTTTTCGATCAAGGCGATTCCCGCGTCCAGCAGCGTTACGAACATGGCGGCTGCCTGCAGGGCAATTCCGAAGAAGCCGAAACTGGTTCCGAGTTGACCCGTGATATGCGTGACCACCAGGCTCCACAACAGGAGCATCTGGACGACGGATCGGCCGGCGAGGACGGCGGTCGTGGGGCGAAGGCCATGGCGGTCCACGATGCGGATCTGGAACAGGCTCTTGCCGGGTGTTGTGCCCCAGTGTGCCTGGATTCCAGCGAACATCCAGGGGACGGCGGCCGAGACCGCGCCGGCAACAAGAGCGACGAGTGTTTTTCCGAAGATGTTGTTCGGGCTGTCGATGAACCTCACGGGCGAAACGACGACACCCATTGCCAGGCCTGCCCATGTGTAATCCACCAGCCACGCGAGGCCTCGTTGCAGTCGGCCCGCGTTGGGCAGCGAGACAGGGCGCAGACTTTGCAGATCCTTGATCAGTTCCTGGTAATTGGCGAATCGGTGCTGGGGTTGTTTGGCCATCAGCTTCGCCAGGACTTTTTGCCATGCCTGCGGCACCTCGGCGGGCCACGGTTGCGGAAACTCGACCATCGCTTCCTGGTGTGCTCGCAGGCGTTCCTGTATGTGCGAACCCGAAAATGAAAACGGCAGGCGGCCGAACGTCATTTCGAACAGCGTGACGCCAAGCGAGTACATATCGCTGTGCATGGTCGGGCGGTTGCCGGCAACCAGTTCAGGCGCGAGATAGTTGGGAGTGCCGGCGACTCCTTTGGTTCCGTGCATCGCCAGCGAGAGGCGGGTTGAGAGGCCGAAGTCCGAGAGTTTTGCGATGCCGTTTTCGGTCAGCAGGACGTTGCTCGGTTTGATATCCCCGTGCACGATGTCGAACTGCAGGCAGGTGCGCAGGGCATCAGCCAGTCGAACTGCGATTTCCACGATGTTGGCGAAGTGCATGGGACCGTGTTCGAGGCGTTGCGCCAGTGTCGATCCGCCCACGAGTTCCATGGCGAGAAAGGGTGCATCTCCGTCTCGGCCGACGTAATAGATGTGCACGACGTTGGGGTGATTCACGCGGGCCTGGGCGATCGCTTCCTGAAACAGCCGCTGCCATTGTGATGAATCGGACACCGACTGGCGCGCCGCGCGAATCACTTTCAGCGCGACATAACGTTGCAGCGATGTATCGAGTGCCTGGTAGACATTGCCCATGCCTCCCTGTCCGAGTCGCCGCAGAATTCGGAAATGTCCCAGGGTGCGGCCGAGGTAGAGATCCGGTTCATGCGGATCGTACACGTCGATGGTTGGCGTGATGCCCGGCGCAAGGTCGGGGAGGCTCGCTGTTTCAGCCGCTGCGACTTGCAGTGCCTCGGGCGCGTAGTTTCGCCCGCAATGATCGCATTGCCCGCCGGCGGTTGCTTCCAGGGAGATTGTCTCTCCACAAACGCAACGATAATCGATGATCGGCACGAACGATCTCCGGACTGATTCACGGCACCAGGGCCTTCTCGTCGCGCGGCCGGCGAGGTGCGTAACTCCGTCCTGCCTGACGCGACGGGCCGGCAACGAATCGCACCGGCCGCCGAGGTTGAGACCAGTATAGCGTCCGTGGCGAGTTCGAGGGGCGGCGCGGCTCGTATGTTCGGTCTGCGGCAGTGATGCGCCGCGTTGCCGGAGTCTTCATCCCTTGAGTGTTGCGGCTGCAGTTGCCAGACTATTTCACGTAGTGCGGTGGTTTCGGACGTTTGCGGACAGAGACCGGGCGTGCGATTGTGACTGGGCCCTTTCAGATCCGGATGGCGAGCAACGCAGACTCGGGCGCAATTCGCGCCGTTGTGCATGCGGGCCGGGCGGAGTACTCGCTTGTCGAACCGGGGAGGCTGGACGCGGATCTCGACGACATCGAGCAGCATTATCTGATGCAGGGCGGTTCCTTCGAGGTTGTCGTGGCTGGAGACGGGCGGATCATCGGGTGTGCGGGTCTGCGACCGATGGGGGATTGCCGTGCGGAACTGTGCAAGATGTACCTGGCGAAAGAGGCCCGAGGGCGAGGGCTGGGGAGGCAACTGCTCGAGAACGCCCTGGCAGCGGCGCGAAGCGCCGGTTTCAGGGAGGTCTGGGCCGAGACGAATTCGGTACTGACATCCGCCATCAGACTGTACAAGCGATATGGCTTTGAGCTGCTGAGCGGCCAGCAGCTTTCGATGCAGTGCGATGAAGCCTATGTGCTGCGGCTATTCTGAACTGCTTCGCAGCTTCGCTTCGAAGACTTCCGCTACGGGGGCGATTCGGCGCGAGCTCGTCCGGATGGAACCGTCTTTCGCCCAGAGAAACGGCTCGAATGCGAAGCACTGATCCCCGCCCAGTTTTCCCATGTCCTTCTTCCACGTCTTCCATCGCAGGTTCTGGTAGAAATCGGCAAGGCACGGGGTGAGGGCCCATTCGAGAAAGTCTGCGAATGCGAACCCCACGGGCTCCCAGGCAAGGCTGTCGGGCGACCAGTAGTGCAGGGCGGACGGATCGTCGCCCCACTCGCCTCGATTGACGGCGAAGAAACCCCCGACGGCATCGTCCGCCACCAGGCAGAATGCGCGGCAACGGTCCCGATTCCAATCCGCAAGATTTCGTGGAAGCCGGGCGTGCCCTGAACCGAGGAATCGCAGCCATCCGTGATCGATCAGAATCCCTCCGGTTTCGTAGGCGATCGCGCCGAGCGGATCGTCGATCGCGACCTGAACGGTGACCAGCGACTCGTCCCGGCGATCCGAGGGCGGCAGGATTTCAACGTTGTTTTCTGCGGCAGAGACCCATCGCTTCAGCTTGCCGATGGCCGAGTTCTGCGGGGTGGTCAATTCCTGCAACGATCGCATGGCGATGCCTCGTAAACGGGAGCGTCGGCGAGTGAGAGGGATTTTGGTTCCAGAAGGCCCGGCACCCGAATCGCCTCGCAGTGAAATCCGCAGATCGCTGCAAGAGCTCACCGGGAGTCGAAATATCAGAGTGCTCCAGCTGCGGCTGATTACTTGCCGGTCTGGATTTTGGGTCAGGGAACAGCCGGGTATTGTACACCGTTTTGCGGCTTGTTCCGCAAGCCGGGGTCGGCCGTGAAGCGAACTTCCGGAGCGAGATATCCGCGGGCGTGTGTCCAGTTCGCCGTAGCTCGACTTTTGTTTCGCCGGACATTTTCGGCGAGCGCAGCCGAACCAGCAGGAACGAGTCGCGCGAACGTGTTTAGTCCGTGCCCTTCCGGGGCCTCTTTCCACTGGGGCGTCAGGCTGTTTCGTGCGACGAGTGCGCATCGTACCGCAGTGCAGGTGACGGCAATTGTCCCCGTGCATGTTCACCGCGGTGCGTCCGCCTCGATTCCTATCTTTGCTTCGACGTCGCGGGTTCGAGCGAAGGTTGGCCCCACGCGGCCCAGTCGAATTGAAACGTGCCGGCTGAATCGGTAATCAGGCCCAGGACGATCGGCTGTCCGGCTTGGCCGGAGAGGTCGGCATCCAATTCGTGCCACGATCCGGGCTGGACGCGGAGGGTGGCACGAGGTTCGCCGTTGACCTCAACGGAAAACACGACGCCGTCAGACTTGGAGCCGTCCCGCAATCCGACCCAAGCGTGGAACCGTGCGGGATCCGGCGGCAATTGCATGGGGAATAGTGCGGCGGTTTGGCCCTGATCTGGCGGGTGCGCAAAGAACCCCGCTCGCGGCGTCTTTCCAACGGTATTGGTACCGGGTTCAAACCGGGCATAGAGGCGGGCGGCGGTCGAACTGCCGGAGTCGTCTGTGTAGAGTGCTCGCGGGCGCAGGTCGGCGAGTTGCAAGGGACAACGGATTGGCTGCGGTGGTTCGCGGAGCAGGAAAACCTTGCCGGGCAGTTCCGTGCGGAACGTCGCCTGCTGGCTGTCAGTCGTGAGGGGTGAGGGGCCGCTGGGGCCAATTGCCATCGTGCTCCGCGGTGCGTGGATGAGCGTGAGTTGGCCTTGCTGGCGCAGTTGTCGTTCGACGCGAGGATTGCGCCAGCGGGCCCAGTCGTAGCTGGGGGCGTTCTTAGGGCCTGGGCCGACGGCGAGTTCGAGTGTGATTTCACGTCCTCTGAATTCCACGAGATCCAGTTCAAGGGGCTGCGGAGTGGCCGACGCGTTGTGTGTTTTGGCGGCTTGCTGTCGCTGGCCATCGCGAGCGACGACGGAGAAAGTCACTCCATCGCTCTTGTCGGGCCCGACGGATGCCGCGTCGATTGCGACCTCGCTGAGGAATCTCGCGACGCCTTGGGACGGTATGCGGATTTTGAATCGGGCGAAGACTTCGCCGCTGCCCGGGACCTTCCAGGGCGGATGCGCGGAGAACATAGTGTCGAATGCGGTGAAGTTGCTGCCGTCGGGCGACTGCCACGGGCCTGGAGCCTCTTGCGGAGTTCCTTGCGCGGGGCGTGAACCGCAGGTGGCGTGAGTGAGCAGCGTTGGCAGATCCGCGATCAAAGGCGCTGCGTCAAGGGTCTGGATAACCGTAATGTCGTCGGCGATTGCGAAGGATCCGATACTGAGCGAATCGGGCAGACTTGCAATGTGCGGTTGATTCTGGTCGCGGGGTTCGGGGAAGTACGGATACCAGTTCTTCGGCCGCAATCCGAACAGACGCCGATCATCGAACACTCGCCAATCGGGGATTGTGCCGGTGCCTTGGATTTCGGTTGCGTCGGTCACTGTGCGGCTGATATCTTTTGCGCCGCAGGTCAGGCGGCGATCCGCGGTATAGGTTGCTTCGGCCCCGTCGCTGGTGCGCAGCGACACGTCGGTTCCGGTCGTCGAGGAGCGATCCCAGTCGAGTTCGACGCGGCGGCTCTGCCAGAACTTCAGTTCATCAAAGAACTGTCTGGCGAATCCCGTGGGGGATTCGATTGTGGCGACGGAGGGCTTAAGTGTCGGGATCACGCCCCAGCGGCGATAGGCTTCGTTCCAGGCCGCGTAGAGTTGGCCGCTATCCGGCGGAGCGCATCCCAGGTATCCGTACATGACCGTGTAAGGTCGAAGAATGTAGGAGCTGATGGGATGGGCAGCGGCCAGCCGTGCTCGGTCGTAGGTGCCCTTCGAGTGGTCGAGGCCCCACACATGTCGCTGTGCGAAGGCCTCGTAGCGGCATGTGATTTCGTTGAGGCCTTCGCCGCTGAGTGCGACCTGGGGCAGTGCTTCGCGAAGCTGGCGGTGCAGCGCCAGGTTGCCTTCGAGCATCGACATGCCGTCGATTCGGCCGTTGTGGTCGTTGTAGATGCAGAGCGTTTGATCGAGGTGCAGGGCATCGGCCCCGGTGCGGCGGCAGAGTTGCGTCATCGCGTCGGTGAACAGATCTCGCCAGCCCTTGAAAGCCGGGTTGATGTATGCAAAACGAATATCCGGCGATTCCGGCGGCCAGACCCACCATTGCCGCTCATGCGAGCCGAAGGCGTCGCGAACCTGGTATCGTTCGAAGTCCTTGTAGCGGGGGTGCAGCGGATCGAGGCCGAAATAATTCACGTGCAGCATTACTCGGAAGCCCAGTTCATGTGCTCGCTTCACGAACGGATCGAGTTGCGGTCGCTGCTGATCGTAGTCCGGGTAGTTGCGGTCGTAGCCGGCCTGACGCCAGTCGTAGAGGTAGAGGAGAGTCTGGCGGGCATCGAACTGCCGCGGCAGCAGCTCGAGCACGGCGCGATCGAGCCCCATGACAACGCAGCCCCGAATCTGCGAGACCCAGGATGGCTGCTGATCGGCAATCGATGTGGGGTGCAGATTGGCCTGCATCCAATCGCGGTAGCGGCGCGCGGCGACTCGCCAGTCTCCGTCATAGGTGTTCAGTCGCCAGGTGACGCTTTGGCAATTCGTCAGGGAGTCGAACGGTGCGTCGTTGATTGTTATGAATCCAAGTCGCCAGCCTTCGGCGTTTCGTTCCACGATCAGCCGCTTGTAACGGCCGGCGATATCCTGGGCCCACACGTAGAAGCCCCCGGACTTTCCGGCGATCACCACGAATTGCGCTTCCCAGGAGATCGGGTATTCGAACTGATGCTCTGAGTCCGGCGTGTCGGCGGTCAGGCACATGCCCGAGTTGCCTGGGACGAGAACCGAATAGTCGAGAGGAACGTTCGCGATCCACCAGCTGACGCCCCACACTCCCGGCCTCGCGTCCCGCACTTCCTGCCGCACCACAAGGTCATTCGTATCCCCGTCCACTTCGCACTCAAAGGTGGCTGTCCCCTTTTCCCCGGGGTTCAGCCCTTTTTCGGGGGGGCGGAACCTCGAGTATTGGCTTTTGACCGGTTGGCCCGGCTTTACGGTCTTGGGTGCTTCGTTTGGTTCAACTTCAACCCACTGTGTTGTCTCGGTGCAATGAACCGCGAAACCTCGTGGGTGGGCTGGCTGCCGCACGAACGTTTCGCCGCTTGCGCCGACGAGGCCCGTCAACTCCCCGGCACGGAACGTTGCCGAGAAACGCCCCCCCTCTTCGCCTCGCACTCCCGCCGCCACCGCCACCAAAGCAACAACAATCACCTTCCTCATAACTTCACCCTCCGCGCCGTGTTCTACCATCCACCAGCCGATCAGTGCCACCCACCTCCGGTTAAGTGCCACCCACCTCCGGTTAGAGTGTTTCGTTGGCGAGGCGGTTATCTCTTGGCTTTTTCGGTGTTGCGGATGGCGGCTTGCCGCGACGTTCCAGAGGCGAGTTGCACTGGACTCAGCGCGTCGCGTAATGATGTGGGGTTCGCGCTGACGCGGCAGAGACGGACGAGGAGAATGCGGCATTCGGTGCGCGATGCCGAC